>JBGSTR010000813.1:0-6051 GCA_041736365.1 Chromatiaceae bacterium
CGATGCGTGCCGCCTCGGCGTTGCTGCCGACCGCGATCCGCTCGGCGTTCGGCAGATGCCGGTCCAACCAGCCCCGGCATTGGGCAAGGGACTGCTGGTGCGAATACAGGGTCTGCACCGAGGACAGATCGCCGCTCCGGCTCATCAGATGATGATGGATGCGCAGACTGACCTCGCCGGTGATCATCAGCGGCGAGGTCATAAACATGTCGAGCGTATGGCTGACCACACCCTCGGTGGAATTCTCCACGGGTACCACGCCGAAATCGCTCGAGCCCGACTCGACCTCGCGGAAAATCTCGTTGATGGTGGCCAATGCAACGGTATGTACCGAGTGACCGAAATGTTTGAGCGCGGCCGCTTGGGTGAAAGTCCCGTCGGGACCCAGGAATGCCGTCTTCAGCGGCCGCTCCAGAGCCAGGCACGCGGACATGATCTCCCGAAACAGCCGCGCGAGGTCCTCGTCGTCCAGGGGTCCGGGGTTGACCTCCTTGATGCGGCGCAGGATCTCGGCCTCGCGTTCCGGCCGATAGAACTGCGCGCCGGCCCCGTCGGTGGCACTCTTGATGCGGGCGACTTCCTGGGCGCAGCGGGCGCGCTCGCTGATCAGACGCACCAAGTCCCGGTCCACCGCATCGATTCGACCCCGAACACCGTCGAGACCGCCCGCGCTGTCGTTGTCCGTGGTCACCGGGCGCCGCGCTCGGACCTACACCCCAAGACAGCGCACCGAGAGCACGCCGCCGATGGCCTGGAGCCTCTTCACCGTCTCCTCCGGACAGGGCTGATCGACGTCGATCAGGGTCACGGCCACGTCACCGCGCGAACGGTTGAGCATATCGAGGATGTTTAGCCCGACGGCGGCCAACTCGGTGGATATCTGGCCGAGCATATTCGGCACGTTGCTGTTGACGATCGCCATGCGATAACCGCCGTTGCGCACCAGATTGATCTCCGGGAAGTTCACGGAGTTGGTCACGTTGCCGTTCTCCAGGTATTCCCGCACCTGATCGGCGACCATCACCGCACAGTTGTCCTCCGCCTCTTTGGTCGAGGCGCCGAGGTGCGGCAGCGTGACGACCCGCGGATGATCCTTCAATAGATTGCTGGGGAAATCGCAACAATAGGCGTAGAGATGTCCCTGGTCCAGTGCCTGCACGACGGCGGCATCGTCGATAATGCCGTCGCGGGAAAAATTCAGCAGCACCGAGCCCTTGCGCAGGACCCGAATACGCTCGGCGTCGATCATGTGGCGCGTTTCGTCGGTCAGCGGCACATGGAAGGTCACGAAGTCGGAGCGGGACAAGAGATCGTCGATACCCAGCGCCGGCTGCACGTCGCTCGCCAGCTGCCACGCCCGTTGCACGGTAATGGTCGGATCGTATCCAACCACCTTCATGCCCAGCGCGCGCGCCGCGTTCGCCACCTTTACGCCGATGGCCCCGAGACCGATCACGCCCAGCGTACGACCGGGAAGCTCGAAGCCCACGAACTGCTTCTTGCCCGCCTCCACCGCCTGATGGATCGCCGCATCGTCACCGGAAAGGCCGCGCGCAAACTGCCACGACTGTCCGATGTTGCGTGCCGCGATCAGCATCCCGGCAATAACCAGCTCCTTGACCGCGTTGGCATTGGCGCCCGGTGCGTTGAACACGGCGATACCGCGCCCCGTCATCGCCGGCACCGGGATGTTGTTGGTCCCGGCGCCCGCGCGGCCGATGGCCTTGACCGTCGGCGGGATCTCCATGTCGTGCATCTTTGCCGAACGCACGAGGATCGCATCGGGATGCACGATCTCGGACGCAACCTCGAAGCTGTCTCTCGGTAGCCGATCGAGCCCCGCGACGGAAATATTGTTCAGCGTCTGAATCTTAAACATGATTGGTAAGCCGTTTTATGGAACCTGGGGCGATCGCCTTGGGCGCGGTGGCGCGCTTCGCCTTCCGGCCGTGCGAGATTGCGCGGCGCCCGCTGTCCCTGCGCGGGCGCCGAGCGACGAACGCCCTTCGCGTGAAACCCCGGAGCGAGCGCGCTTGGGACCGATTAACCCCGGGTCCGCTCGAACTCGCGCATGAAGCCGATCAGCGCCTCGACACCGGCCTCGGGCATCGCATTGTAGATGCTCGCGCGCATGCCACCCACCGAGCGATGACCCTTCAGCGTCGTCAAGCCAACCGCCTTCGCCTCCTTGAGGAAGGTGTCGTCGAGATCCGGGTTGGCGAGCGTGAAGGGCACGTTCATCCAGGAGCGCGAATTCGGGTCGACCGGATTGGCGTAGAAATCGGAGGCGTCGATCATCGAGTACAGGGCCTCGGCCTTGCGCTCGTTGATCACCGCCATGTTGTCCAGCCCGCCCAAGTCCTTAAGCCAGCTGAACACCAGCCCGGCGAGATACCAGGCATAGGTGGGCGGCGTGTTGTACATGGAGCCGTTGTCGGCGTGCACCTTGTAGTCGAGCATGGTCGGCGTGCCCTCGATCGCCTGTCCGATCAGGTCCGAGCGCACGATGACGATGGTGAGCCCGGCCGGGCCGATGTTCTTCTGGGCACCGGCGTAGATCAGGCCGTAGCGCGCGACGTCGATCGGCCGCGACAGCAGCGTCGAGGACATGTCCGCGACCAAGGGTACGCCGCCGGTCTCCGGGATATAGCCAAATTCCACGCCCTCGATGGTCTCGTTCGGCGTGTAGTGGACGTATGCGGCGTCCGGGCTCAGGTTTAGCTCCGAAGGCGCCGGGGCGCGTGTGAAGCGGCTGTCCTCGGTGGTCGCCGCGACGTTGACGGTGGCGTAACGACGCGCCTCGCCGATGGCCTTCTTGGACCAGGAGCCGGTGTTGAGATAGTCCGCCGCGGTGCCGCCGCGCAACAGGTTCATCGGCGCCATCGCGAACTGAGTGGACGCCCCGCCCTGCAGGAACAGCACCCGGTAGTCGTCCGAGATGCTCAGCAGCTCGCGCAGATCCGCCTCGGCCTGCTCGGCGATGGATACGAACTCCTTGCCGCGGTGGCTCATCTCGGCGACGCACATGCCGCTGTCGTGCCAGTCCAGCATCTCGTCGCGAGCCTGAAGCAGCACGGGCTCGGGGAGCATTGCCGGTCCGGCACTGAAATTAAAAACACGCGCCATGGTCTGAAGTCTCCGTCTCAAATGCTTGTTAATCGGGGATTTCCGAATCGGAATCGTCGCCAACGTCGCCGTCCGAATCGGAATCAGATCCCGCGTCCAAGTCCGAATCCGAATCCGAATCTGAATCAGGGTCAGCGCTCTGGTCCCGGTCCAGCTCCTCCGAATCCCCGTCGCCGGTCTCGAGTGCGACGATGCGCTCCACGTAAACCAAACGCTCGCCGCTGCCGAGGCTGATCAGCTTGACACCCTGCGCGCCGCGACCGACCACCGGAATCTCGTCGACCGAGGTGCGGATCAGTGTGCCGCCCTCGGTGATCAGCATGATCTCGTCCCCCGGCCGCACCAGCACGGCCCCGACCTGAGCGCCGTTGCGCGCGGAGGTGCGAATGCCGATGACACCCTTGGTGCCCCGACCCTTGGTGGGGTACTCGTCCACCATCGTGCGCTTGCCGTAGCCATTCTCGGTCACGCTCAGCACAGTCCCCGGCTCGGGCACCAGCAGTGCGATCACGCGCTGGCCGGGATCGAGCGCAATGCCGCGCACCCCGTGGGCCGTTCTTCCCATGGCCCTCACCCGATCCTCGCGGAAGCGCACCGCCTTGCCGGCCGACGTGAACAGCATGAGATCTTGCTTGCCGTCGGTAACGGCGACGCCGATCAGGTGCTCGTCCTCGCGCAAATCGATGGCGATGATCCCCCGAGACATGGGCCGTGAAAAGTCCTTGAGCGGGGTTTTTTTGACCGTTCCGGCACTGGTTGCCATGCACACGAAGTACCCTTCCTCGTACTCGCGTACCGGCAATACGGCGTTGATGCGCTCGCCCGGCTCCAATCGCAGCAAGTTGACCATGGGTCGGCCGCGCGCGCCGCGTCCGGCCTGGGGCAGCTCGTAAACCTTGAGCCAGTACACCCGGCCCCGGCTGGAAAAGCACAGCACCGTATCGTGGGAGTTCGCCACGAAGATCCGATCGATGAAATCCTCCTCCTTGAAGGAGGTCGCGCTCTTGCCCTTGCCGCCGCGTCGCTGCGCCTGATACTCGCTGATCGGCTGCGCCTTCACGTAACCCTGGTGCGACATGGTCACCACCACGTCCTCCGGGGCGATCAGATCCTCCAGGGTTAGGTCGGTATGATCGATTTGGATCTCACTTCGACGCGGGTCGGCGAACTGCTCGCGCAATGCGGTCAGCTCGTCGCGAATGACCTCCATGAGATGATCCGGATCGGACAAAATCAACAGTAGCTCCGATATCTTGCCGAGTATTTCCTCAAATTCCTTGAGGATCTTTTCCCGCTCCAGCCCGGTGAGCCGATGTAGCTGCAGGTCGAGAATGGCCTTCGCCTGGCGCTCACTCAGCCGATAGCCGGACTCGGTCATGCCGAACGCGCGGTCCAGCTCTTCGGGACGCGTCTGATCGGCCCCTGCACGCTCCAACATCACGGTGACGTCGCCGGGCGGCCAGGAGCGATCCATCAAACGCTCGCGCGCCT
Organism: Chromatiaceae bacterium; assembly: GCA_041736365.1. Taxonomy (GTDB): domain Bacteria; phylum Pseudomonadota; class Gammaproteobacteria; order Chromatiales; family Chromatiaceae; genus JBGSTR01. The sequence continues at coordinate 4,618 of JBGSTR010000813.1, forward strand.
CCGCCGGGTTGGCGGAGGCGCGAATCACCTCGATCACCTCGTCGATATTCGCCAAGGCCACCGCGTAGCCTTCCAGCACGTGGGCGCGATCGCGGGCCTTTCGGAGCTCGAACAGGGTCCGCCGAGTCACCACGTCGCGGCGGTGACGCAGGAAGTACTCGAGCATCTGCTTGAGATTGAGCGTGCGCGGCTGACCGTCCACCAGGGCGACCATGTTCATGCCGAACACCTGCTGCATCTGGGTGTGCTGATACAGGTTGTTCAGCAGCACCTCGGCGTAGGCATCGCGCTTGAGCTCGATGACGACGCGCATCCCGTCCTTATCGGACTCGTCGCGCAGCCCATCGTGGGCGATGCCGTCGATCTTCTTGTCCTTGACCAGCTCGGCGATGCGCTCCAACAGACGGGCCTTGTTGACCTGATAGGGAAGCTCGGTGACGACGATCGCCTCGCGCCCGCTGCGCTTCTGGGTCTCGAAGATGGTACGTGCGCGCATTACGCAGCGACCGCGGCCGGTGCGGTAGGCCTCGCGGATGCCCCGGACGCCGTTGATCAGACCAGCGGTGGGAAAGTCCGGGCCCGGCACGTGGATCATCAGATCCTCGACCGTGGTCAGCGGGTCGTCGATGAGCGCGAGACAGGCATCGATAATCTCCCCGAGGTTGTGCGGTGGGATGTTGGTGGCCATGCCGACCGCAATGCCGGACGAGCCGTTGACCAATAGGTTGGGGAAACGCGCCGGCAACACCGCGGGCTCGTGCTCGGTGTTGTCGTAGTTCGGCGTGAACTCGACCGTTTCCTTGTCCAGATCGTCCAGCAGCGCATCGGCGATGCGCGTCATGCGCACCTCCGTATAGCGCATGGCCGCGGGCGGATCGCCGTCCACCGAGCCGAAGTTTCCTTGTCCATCGACCAGCAGGTAACGCATGGCGAACGGCTGGGCCATGCGCACCATGGTGTCGTAGATGGCCGCGTCGCCGTGTGGGTGATACTTACCCATGACGTCGCCGACCACGCGTGCCGACTTGCGGTAGGCGCGGTTCCAGACGTTGCCCTGCTCGCTCATGGAGAACAGGACACGGCGGTGCACCGGCTTGAGGCCGTCGCGGACATCCGGCAGCGCCCGCCCCACGATCACGCTCATGGCGTAATCGAGGTACGACTGGCGCATCTCGTCCTCTAGGTTGATGGGCAGGACTTCGCGGGCAAAATCAGGCATGAGCGTGTGAAACCGGCTGGAAGATCGGCATACGGCCGACGAGCGTGCGGCAGCCGCCTCGAGGTTGGCTAAAACCTCGCGATTCTATCATGCCGGGGCCGTCTAACCCCATTGCGGATGACGTCTTGCGGCGTCTAAGGAGACCTGGAGGACGCCGAGGGGCGCGGATTCGACCGGTTGCCGGTCGCGCAGGACGCAATCGGCCGCCTCGGCGG
>JBGSTR010000060.1:0-10317 GCA_041736365.1 Chromatiaceae bacterium
ACGGCGCCAACGCGGCAAGCGTGCAGTGCGCGCCTCCTTGGCGCCGTCGGCGAGACGGCCGAAGCTCACCAGGGATGGGCAAACCGCCTCGCAGGCGCGGCAGGTCAGGCAACCGTCGAGGTGGGCGGCGAGCACCGGCGACATCGGCAACTGTCCGCTCGCCCAACCTTGAATTAGCGCGATGCGCCCGCGGGGCGAATCCGCCTCATGGTCGAGCTTGCGGAAGGTCGGACAATGGGGCAGACACAGGCCGCACTTGACGCACTGGTCGGCAAGCCCCAGAAGCAGATCGGGAGTCACGAGCGGCAGGCGGGAGGGTCGGCGGCTGGAGTCATACGCAAGAGCAGCGGGCGAACGGATTCGGGGGGCACATGTTAACCTTTGATGCCATGAAGTGAAGTCAACAAAGGCATCGCAGCCGCCGGATCTATGCATTGGCAGAGTCAAGGCACGGGGCGGTTGCGCGAATCGAGCGCGGGAGAAACGGGAGGACCAGACCGACCATGTCGTATTACCGCTACCACGTGTTTGTCTGCACCAATGAGCGCGAGGACGGAAGTCAGAGCTGCGGTCAGTGCGGCGCCGGGGATCTGCGCGATTATCTCAAGCGCCGCACCAAAGAGCTCGGCATCGCCGGAAAGGGCAGCGTCCGGGTCAACACGGCGGGGTGCTTGGACCGCTGCTCGGAAGGCCCCGTATTGGTCGTCTATCCGGAGGGCACCTGGTACACCTACGTGGACCGCGAGGATATCGATGAGATCCTCAACGAGCACCTCTTGAACGGCCGAATCGTCGAGCGCCTACAGATTCCCTCCGAACCCGTTGCGGGCGAGTCGAATCAGACTTGACACCGAGGTAGAAATATTAGAGGATTAGCACATGCCGATTTTCTGGTTGATGGTCGGCATTCTCAATCCTCCTTTGGTGGTTATTTTCTAACGCGGCTTTTAGCCGCGTTTTTTTTCGTCTGCGATTTCTCGGACAACGGGAGGCCTTGCGGTCAGGCCCAGAGGTCGGCCAAGGTGAATTCGATGGCTGCGAAGGGATCGATCGGCACCGAATCGTCATCCTTTAGGGAAACGCTGATTTAAAGCGTTTCCCGTCCGGGCCAGGGATGGCCCGGCATTTTCAAGCACACTAAGGGTGGGTGCGGAGCACACCGTCGATGATCTCGGCAACGAGGTGCTCCGGGACCTGAAGCAAGTCCTCGTAGCTGGCCGGTCGCGCGGCTGGTTCACGCATGAGTGACCTCCATGGTGCCGAGCGTCGGTTGGCTTTCACGGCAGATTAGCATAGAGCCCGACAGGCGCAGCCGCGTGATCCCCCCACGAGCTTGGCACGAGGAACAACCGCTAGGGATCGTCGGGGCGATCCTTACCCGGTCGACGACCGGATCCACTCCACCCGCCGACGCATCACTCCGTAGTAGACCACTGGCACCACTACCAGGGTGAGCAGGGTCGACACCAACAGCCCGAACAACAGCGAGACCGCGAGGCCGGAGAAGATCGGATCGTCGAGTATGAACACGGCACCGGCCATGGCGGCGAGCGCCGTCAGGGCGATCGGCTTGGCTCGCACCACGGCGGAGTTGACGACCGACTCCTCGAAGCTCAGCCCTTCCCTGACCTGTTGATTGATGAAGTCCACCAGCAGGATCGAGTTGCGCACGATGATCCCCGCGAGCGCGATCATGCCGATCATCGAGGTCGCCGTGAAGGTGGCGCCGAGCAGCGCGTGTCCGGGCATGATACCGATGATGGTCAATGGAATCGGCGCCATGATCACCAGCGGAACCAGGTAGCTGCGGAACTGGGCCACTACCAAGAGATAGATCAGGATCAGACCGACGCCGTAGGCGATCCCCATATCGCGGAAGGTCTCGTAGGTGACCTGCCACTCCCCATCCCACTTCAGCCCGTACTCGTACGGGTTGCTCGGCTGCTCGATATAGGTCTGCCCGAGCGTCGGATCCGCGGAGAGCCGGTCGGCGATCTCGAACATGCCGTAGAGCGGGCTGTCGGTCTTGCCCGCCATGTCGCCGGTCACGTAGACCACCGGCAGCAGATCCTTGTGATGGATACTGTGGCTGCGGCTGGTTTCGATGACCGAGACGATCTCCGACAGCGGCACCAGCGCCCCGCCCGTCGCACGTACCCGCAGCGCCAGCACCTGCTCCAAATCGGACTTGTCGGCCTCGGCATACTCGATGCGGATCGGCACCGCGTACTTGACGTTGGCGCCGTGCAGGTAGGTGACGTCCTCGCCGCCCAACACGGTCGCCAGGGCTTGCGCCACCGCGCTCTGCTGCACGCCCAGGCGCGCCGCCTTGGCGCGGTCCAACTCCACCACGATCTTGCGCGAGGGGTACTCGATCGAGTCGTCCACATCGACGATATCCGGGGTCGACTCGAATACCTCGCGAATCTTGCGGGCGGCCGCGATCTGACCCTCGTAGTCGAGCCCGTAGACCTCCGCGACCAAGGGCGACAACACCGGCGGCCCGGGCGGGATCTCGACGATCTTGGCATTGCCGCCGTAGCGCGACGCGATTGCCTGCAGCGGTTCCCGCATGGCCAGGGCAATCGCATGGCTCTGCCGGTCGCGGTGGTGCTTGTCGACCAGATTCACCTGGATGTCGCCCAGGTGTGCGGCCTCGCGCAGGTAATACTGGCGCACCAGACCGTTGAAGTTGATCGGTGCCGCCGTGCCGGCGTAGCCCTGGAAATCGGTCACCTCCTCGACGCCCGCCAAGTACTCCCCCATCTCGGTCAGTACCCGCGACGTGCGCTCCAGGCTGGTGCCCTCGGGCATGTCGAGCACCACCTGAAATTCGCTCTTGTTGTCGAACGGCAGCATCTTGAGGATGACGTTCTTGTTGACCACCAGCAGCAGCGATCCGGCGATCAGCACCAGGATCCCGGCCAGCAGCAACCAGCGGTTGACGTTGCCGCGCCGCCCGGCGAGGAAGGGCCCGATGGCGCCATGAAACAGGCGCTGCATCCAGCCGGTTGTGGCGCCGTCCGCGGGGGTATGGTCGGCGGCGTGCGCGGCGTGCCGGCGCCCCAGCATGAAATTGGTCATCCAGGGTGTGAAGACGAAGGCCACCAGCAGCGAGATCAGCATCCCGGTCGAGGCGTTGATCGGGATTGGACTCATATAGGGTCCCATCAGCCCGCTCACGAAGGCCATGGGCAACAGGGCCGCGATGACGGTAAAGGTGGCGAGAATAGTGGGTCCGCCCACCTCGTCGACCGCCCGCGGCATCAGATCCAGCAGACTCCCGGAGCCCCCGTTGCGGGGCAACGCCATGTGGCGGTGGATGTTCTCGACCACGACGATGGCGTCGTCCACGAGGATTCCGATGGAAAAGATGAGCGCGAACAAAGAGACCCGGTTCAGGGTAAAGCCCCATGCCCAGGACGCGAACAGGGTCAGCGCAAGCGTCACGACCACCGCCGCGCCGACGATCAGCGCCTCGCGCCAGCCGATTGCCAGCAGCACCAACACCACCACCGAGGCGGTGGCGAAGGTGAGCTTGGTGATCAGCTTCTTGGCCTTGGCATCGGCGGTGGCGCCGTAGTTGCGAGTGACCGTGACCTCGACGCCGTCGGGAATGAAGGTGCCTTCCAGCTGCGCGATTCGGTCGATCACGCGCTCGGCGACCGCGACCGCGTTTACCCCTTCCTGCTTGGCCACGGCGATCGAAACCGCCGGCGTGGTCCCGGCGAGATCGATCCCCGCTTGCTCGGCACCGGGTCCGGCGCCGATCCAGACGTAGCTCTCCGGCTGCTGGGGTCCGCGCTCGATGCTCGCCACGTCGCTGAGGTGCACCGGTCGGCCGGCGTGCAGCCCGACCACCAGATCGCCGATCTGCTCGGGGGTGGTCAAGAAGGTGCCTGCCTGCACCAGGATCTCCTGGTTGTCGGCCGTGACCGCCAGATTGTCCTGAATGAGGTTGCCCGCCTGCAGCGAGCGGCGCAGATCGGACAGGTCGATGCCGTAGCCCGCCAATGCCTGGGGCCGGAGCAGGACCCGCACCACTTGATCCGGCATGCCGATGGTATAGACATCGCGGGTGCCGGGAACGCGCTTGATCTCCTGCTCGATGGCGTGCGCCACCTTGCCGAGCTCGAACGCGCCCACGTCCGGATTCTTGGACCACAGGGTGGTGGTGATGATGGGCACGTCGTCGATGCCCTTGGGCTTGACGATCGGGGTGCCGGCACCGAGGTTTTTTGGCAGCCAATCCTCGTTCGACAGCACCTTGCTGAATAGACGCACCACCGCGTCGGTGCGGTCCTCGCCCACCCGATACTGGACCGTGACCACAGCCATGCCCGGACGCGAGACCGAGAAGACGTGCTCGATACCCTTGATCTCCGAGAGCACCTGCTCGGCCGGTCCGGCCACCAGGTGCTCGATCTCGGTTGCCGACGCCCCCGGGAAGGGGATGAACACGTCGGCGAAGGTGACGTTGATCTGAGGCTCTTCCTCGCGCGGCGTCACCAGGATCGCGAACAACCCCAGCAACAGGCCCACCAGGGCCAGCAAGGGCGTGATCGCGGAGTCCTGGAACTTCTTGGCGGTGCGCCCGGAGATCCCGAGCCGCTCATCCATTACCCTGCTCCGCCCGATCCGTCCGGCGGGCGGATGCCTGTGACTTCAACACCACGCCGGCCGCGATGGGGTCGGTCGCCACCTGCTCGCCGGCATTGAGCCCGGCGAGCACCACGTAGGCATCGTCGAGCACGCGCCCGAGCCGCACCTGGCGGAACAGCACGCGACCCTCGTCTCCGATCACATAGACCCCGGTGACCTCCGAACGGAACACTACGGCCCGCTTGGGCACGACCAGATCCTCCTTGTGACCGATTACGAAGCCGGTCTTGACGTACATGCCGGGGAACAGCGAGCGGGTGCCTTCCGGGAGGTCGATGCGGACCTTGAAGGTATTGGACTCGAGATCGGCGTAGGGGAAGACCGTGATCCGATCCGTCTCGATGATCTCGCCGTCGCTTACGTAGATGCGCGCCGTGCCGCCGTTGCGCACGGACGGAATCACGCTCTGCGGCACGTCGACGATGACCCTCAGCTCGTCCAAGGAGATGCCGGTCATGACCGGCGCCCCGGGGCTGGCGATCTCGCCGACCTCCATGTGCCGATGGGTGACGATTCCCGAAAAAGGCGCCCGTATCTGCGTGTAATCGAGCTGCTCCCGAGCCTGCTCCAGGCGCGCGCCGGCCGCGTCCTGCGCGGCCTTGGCGCTGGCCAGATCGGCCTTGGCCTTATCCATCGCCGACTCCGAGACGTTCTTCTTGCGGTACAGCCCGGCGACCCGCGCGTGCTCATCGTCCGCTTGTTGCAACACGGCGGCCGCGGACTTGAGATCGGCGTCCGCCTGGGCGAGCCGGGCGCGATGCTCGGTATCCTTCAGGCGCGCCACCACGGCGTCCTTTTCGACGAAGTCGTCGACGTCGAAGAGGATCTCCTGCACCTGACCTTGGGTCTGGGCCGAGACGGTGCTGCGGTTCACCGCCTCCACGACACCATCCAAGCGGTATTCGCGCGGAACGGTTCGATGGTCGATGGTCGCGGAATCGAGTGTAGCGGGGACTGAAACGGGCTCCGCTGCCACGGCGGTCACGAGGGTCAACAGGGCGGCTACTGCCGCCGGAAACAGGATTGATCGCATGGTAGAGATACCGGGATAAATATTAGTTAACGCTTATATTAACTGAATTTATCCGTTTTTCAAGTTTCTCTATGGGCGCGCCGGCGTGCGCGGCGAGCGGATCGGCTGGCGCGGCTGTTGCGAAAAACTTTGGAATCAACGCGTTCCCCTCTGGTTGGAACGTTCCCGACACCAACGGACGGATACGCTCCGCACGCCCTAGCACACGCTTGCGGCGCGTTGCCCGGGGTGGACGGCAGAGCGGCGAGAAGCGCGGGGGGGCCGACCCCACCGGGCGGGGCCGCGGCTCAGCGTACGAAGTTAACGCCCTGACCGAGCATCTCTGGTGTGACCAGGGTCACACCTCCCTCGGTGACGTGGAATCCGGCGCGCCGATCCGCCTCGGGGTCGACGCCGATCTCGGTACCCTCGGCGATCTCGCAGTAGCGGTCGATCACGGCCCTGCGAATCACGCACCTGCGGCCGATGTCCACGTCGGGCAGCACAACCGAGTCCTGCATGTAAGCGTAGGAATTGACGCGCACATTGGAGAACAGCAACGAATGGCGCACGGTCGCGCCGGAAATGACGCAGCCGCCCGATACCATCGAATCGACCGCCATGCCGCGGCGATCGTCGTCGTCGAACACGAATTTTGCCGGCGGCAGCTGTTCCTGATAGGTCCAGATCGGCCAAGTCTGATCGTAGAGATTCAACGGCGGCGTCACACCGATCAGCTCCAGGTTCGATTCCCAGAATGCGTCGACCGTTCCGACATCCCGCCAATAGGCCTGCTCGCCGCTGCGCACATCGCGAAACGGATAGGCCAGCACCCGGTAGCGCCCGATGGCCTGAGGGATGATGTCCTTGCCGAAGTCGTGCGTGGAGCCGGGCGTATCGGCGTCCTTGAGCAACTGCTCGAACAAAAAATCCCGATTGAAGACATAGATCCCCATGGACGCCAGCGCTCGATCCGGGTTGCCGGGCATGGTGATCGGATCGCTCGGCTTTTCGTCGAAACGCAACACGCGGCCGTCGGCATCCACCGACATGACCCCGAACTCCTTCGCGCGCTCTAGATCGACCTCGATACAGCCAACCGTCATATCCGCGCCGCTTTCCACGTGCTGGGCGACCATGGTGCCGTAGTCCATGCGGTAGATATGATCGCCGGCCAGCACCAGGATGTAGTCGGGATTGTGGTTGCGGATGATGTCGATGTTCTGGAACACCGCGTCGGCGGTGCCCGCGTACCAGGAGGTCTCGGCGATCCGCTGTTGAGCCGGCCACAGCTCCACGAACTCGCCAAACTCGCCGCGCAGGAAGCCCCAACCCTTTTGGATGTGCAGGATGAGCGAGTGGGCCTTGTACTGGGTCAGAACGCCGATCCGGCGGATACCCGAGTTGATGCAGTTCGAAAGCGGAAAATCGACGATCCGAAACTTGCCGCCAAACGGCACCGCCGGCTTCGATCGCCAAACGGTGAGGTGTTTCAGTCGCGAGCCGCGTCCGCCAGCGAGGATCAGCGCCAGGGTGTTGCGGGTGAGGCGACTGACGAAGCGGGGATTGGATGCGCTCATGAAATCCTCTTGGTTCCAGTTGTGGGTCCGGGTTCGCCGAGCGACCTTATGGTAGCATCCTCACGCGCGGCGACGACCGCCGGCGCACACTGTTCGCAGGCCGGGCGTCGCGTTGCAACCCGTTGTCGGGATAGTCCCTACCATCGGGTTGGGCCCCGCCGCGACAAGGTCTACGCGCCGCCACTGCCTCCCGGTAGAATTGCCCCGTGCCGCGCCCGGCACCCGCCGAGGCATATCCCAACCGCCAAGACACTCGGGCGCGAAACCGGCACCCGAGCGACGGCGACCAAAACGACCACCTGAATTGCAGAGAACAAGATCCCGATGGCAACCTCGAAACGCTCGGCACCCAAGATCCCGGAGACACTCAAGCGCATCATCGAGGCGCGCCACCATGATCCGTTCGAGGTCCTGGGCCGTCACGTCGAGGGGAACCGCACGATCGTAAGGGTCTTTCTCCCGCGCGCCGAATCGGCGCATCTGGTGGAGGCGCGCGCGCCGATGACGCGCATCGACGGCACGGATTTCTTCATCTGGGAAGGGAGTGCGGACGAGGTGACGGCCCGCTACCGGATCCAGTGGCGCGACGCCACCGGAAACAGTCACACCGCGCACGATCCCTATTGCTTTCCGCCGCAGCTCGGGGACTTCGATCTGCACCTCTTCGGCGAGGGCCGGCATTGGCACGCCTATCGCTTCCTCGGTGCCCACCTGCGGCAGGTGGAAGGCATCGCCGGTGTTCAGTTCGCGGTATGGGCGCCCAATGCCGAGCGTGTCAGCGTGGTCGGCGACTTCAACGCCTGGGACGGCCGCACTCATCCGATGCGGTCGCGCGGCGGCTCGGGCGTGTGGGAGCTGTTCGTTCCCGCCGTCACCGCAGGCGGTTACTTTAAATACGAGATCCGCGGCCGCGACGGCAATGTCCACGTCAAGATCGACCCCTATGCCAATTCCTACCAGCGGCGCCCCGAGACGGCCGGGCTGATCTGCGCCGAGAGCGGCTATCAGTGGCGCGACGCAGCCTGGATGCAGGCGCGCGGCGAATCCGACTGGCAGCGTCAACCGTTTTCGATCTACGAAGTGCACCTAGGTTCCTGGCGGCGCGACGCCAACGGCGATTTTCTCAACTACCGCGAGATCGCGCGCGAGCTCGCCGCCTATGTGGTGGCGATGGGATTCACCCACATCGAGCTGCTGCCGATTACCGAGCACCCGCTCGACGCCTCCTGGGGCTACCAGTGCACGGGGTATTTCGCGCCCTCCAGCCGCTTCGGCAGTCCCGACGATTTCCGCTACTTCGTGGACCATCTGCACGACCAGGGAATCGGCGTCCTGCTCGACTGGGTGCCCGCCCATTTTCCCAAGGACGCCTACGCGCTCGCCCAATTCGACGGCACCGCGCTCTACGAGCATGCCGATCCGCGCTTGGGCGAGCACCGGGATTGGGGCACCTTGATCTTCAATTTCGGCCGCAACGAGGTGAGGAACTTCCTGCTCTCGAGCGCCCTGTACTGGCTCGCGGAGTATCACATCGACGGACTGCGGGTGGATGCGGTGGCGTCCATGCTCTATCTGGACTACTCGCGCAACCCGGGCGAATGGCTCCCGAACAAGTACGGCGGCAACGAAAACCTCGAGGCGGTCGACTTCCTGCGCCAGCTCAACATGGTCACCCATGAGCAGCATCCCGGCAGCCTGATGATCGCCGAGGAATCGACCGCCTGGCCGGCCGTATCGCGCCCGACCTATCTCGGCGGACTCGGCTTCAGCATGAAGTGGAACATGGGCTGGATGCACGACACCCTCTCCTATATGGAGAAGGATCCGATCTACCGGCACTACCACCACGACCTGCTGACCTTCGGTCTGCTGTATGCCTTCACCGAGAACTTCATGCTGCCCTTCTCACACGACGAGGTGGTGCACGGCAAGCACTCGATGCTCGACAAGATGCCCGGCGACGGCTGGCAGAAGTTCGCAAGCCTGCGTTTGCTCTACACCCTGATGTTCACCTATCCCGGCAAAAAGCTGCTGTTCCAGGGCTGCGAGTTCGCGCACGGGACCGAGTGGGACTTCGCCGCGGAAATGGATTGGGAGCTGCTCGAGCGCCCGCAACACCAAGGAGTGCAGCAGATCGTCATGGATCTCAACCGGCTCTACCGCGAGCAGCCGGCGCTCCATCAGGTGGACTTCGAGCCGGACGGCTTCGAGTGGATCGACTGCCACGACAGCTCGCAGTCGGTGCTGAGCTACATTCGCAAGGACCGCTCCGGGCAGGCCGTCGTCGCCGCCGTGTTCAATTTCACGCCGGTTCCGCGCACCAACTACCGCATCGGGGTGCCGAAGTCCGGCTTCTATCGCGAAGCCATCAACTCGGACGCCAAGTACTACGACGGCAGCAATATCGGCAACCAGGGTGGCGTCAAGTCAGAGCCGGTGAGCTGGATGGGCCGGCCACACTCGATCCCGATCGCCCTGCCGCCGCTGGGCGCGCTGGTCCTGGTGTGGGAGCCGCTGCCGGAGCCCGCAAGGGACGCCGCGGGACGAATCATCCACGCCGAGGCCGCCACTTCGGAAGCCGCCGGGGCCGAGCGGGTTGCCGCGCGAACGCATCCCAAGTCATAGCGGCGCGCAACAGGCCGCGGGGCGCCGTCTCGCAAAGCAGAAGCCATGCAGATCTGGGTAGACGCGGACGCCTGTCCGAATGCGATCAAGGAGATCCTGTTCCGCGCCGCGGAGCGGGTCGGTATGCAGGTGACCCTGGTCGCCAATCAGCCGGTTGCGACACCGCCTTCGCGGTACATTCGCTCGATTCGAGTGGCGCCGGGTTTCGACGTCGCCGACAACGAGATCGTCCGGCGATTGGCGGCGGGGGACCTGGTGATCACCTCCGACATTCCGCTGGCGGCCGCGGTGGTCGAGAAGGGCGGGCAGGCGCTGAGTCCGCGCGGCGAGCGGTTCACGGCTGAGAACGTGCGCGAGCGCCTGAATATGCGCGACTTCACGGACACCCTGCGTTCCAGCGGCATCGACACCGGCGGACCCGCTACGCTCGGGGCACGC
>JBGSTR010000066.1:0-7866 GCA_041736365.1 Chromatiaceae bacterium
CTCGCCGTTACGAGCGCGCGCGCCGCGGCGACAACCTGGTGATGCTCGGGGCAATGGACGGGTTCAAGCGACTGTTCAGCAACCGTGTCGCCCCGCTTGCCGCGCTGCGCAGCCTGGGACTGACGGTGACGGATCGGCTCCAACCCATGAAGCGTTTGTTCCTGGACCGGGCACTCGGTCTGGGCGCCGAGCTTCCGCCCTTGGCGCGTCCATGATTGGACCACGCCGAATGCCCTCCCCGGCGGGCGCCGCGACCGACCCCGAGGGGCTCGCGTTGCTCCGGAAGCATTGGCTTGGTAACGAGTAATGAGTAGAATTTGCGAAATTAATGGAATGAATAGCGGGCATGATCTTGTTCGCTTTGGACCCGGGCACCGCTTTTCTATAGTCTTGCCGTGGTTTTTCACCCAACCAGCCCGACCCCGCAGGTGCCTGCCTCCCCCATTTCAGCCTTCGCCGCGCGCGTTCCTAGACGTTCCCTCCGGGGCCAAGGCGGCCGCGTTTTTCCGTCCGTGTTCACCAGGCAACCGCGTATGAGTCCCGTTCCGGACATTACCGACAGCGAAAAATGGGTGATGAAGATCACGCTCACGGAGCGCTACGGCCGCGAGGTCGAGATTCAGCTTGCCGATGCCGACATTCGCCGCTATCCCGCCGATCGGGAGCTCACCGCCTGTCCGGTGATCTACTGGCAGGCGGAGGACGGTTGCAACTTCGTGGTTTTCAAGGTCGATGACCGGCGCTACCGCTGCCAGTTCTTTTACAAGCCCTACAAACAGATGGGTACGGGAATCGACGAGTACGACGACTTGGCCGAATGCACCGTGGCCCTGTTGCAGGCCCAAGCCGACTATGTCGCGGAGCAACGCGGGGATTTGCCGAGTCGCTGAATCTCGGCGGGGCCGGTTACCGGCACCGGAGCACTGAATTCAACCGCGTCCGGGTCGATGCCGACCACGGGGGCGACACATCACACCAACCTGAAACGGAAAAGGGAGCACCATGTCCGCCAAAAACGCCTTTTACGCCCAGTCCGGCGGCGTCACCGCCGTAATCAACGCCTCTGCTTGCGGTGTCATCGAGACCGCGCGCCGCCACCCGGATCAGATCGCGAATGTCTATGCCGGCCGCAACGGCATCATCGGCGCACTGACCGAGGATCTGATCGACACCAGCCAGGAATCCGACGAGGCCATTGCGGCGCTGCGCCACACGCCTTCGGGCGCCTTCGGCTCCTGCCGTTACAAGCTGAAGAGTCTGGAGGCCAACAAGCGCGAGTACGAGCGCCTGATCGAGGTGTTCAAGGCGCACGACATCGGCTACTTCTTCTACAACGGCGGTGGCGATTCCGCCGACACCTGCTTCAAGATGTCCCAACTCTCCGACGCGATGGGCTATCCGCTACAGGCGATCCATGTCCCCAAGACCGTGGACAACGACCTGCCGATCACGGACAACTGCCCGGGTTTCGGCAGCGTCGCCAAGTACATCGCCGTTTCCACGCTGGAGGCGTCGTTCGACGTGCGCTCGATGTCCAAGACCTCGACCAAGCTCTTCGTCATCGAGGTCATGGGCCGGCATGCGGGCTGGATCGCGGCTGCGGGCGGCCTGGTTGAGGATCACGATATCCCGGTGGTGATCTTGTTCCCGGAGATCGAGTTCGATCAGGAGAAGTTCCTGGCCGCGGTCAAGGCCAAGGTCGAAAAGCACGACTTCTGCACCGTGGTGGTTTCCGAGGGAGCCCATTATCCCGACGGTCGCTTCCTTGCCGAGCAGGGAACGCGCGACGCCTTCGGCCACGCCCAGCTTGGCGGCGCCGCCCCGGTGGTCGCGAACATGGTCAAGGACGCGCTGGGCTACAAATTCCACTGGGCGGTTGCCGACTATCTGCAGCGCGCGGCGCGTCACCTGGCCTCCAAGACCGATGTCGAGCAGGCCTACGCGATGGGCAAGGCGGCGGTGGAGTTTGCGGTCGCCGGCCACAACTCGATCATGCCGACGGTGAGGCGCATGTCCAGCCATCCCTACGTCTGGGAAGTGGGCGAGGCGAAGTTGGCGGACGTCGCCAACGTGGAGAAATTCATGCCGCGCGACTTTATCTCCGATGACGGCTTCGGGATCACCCCGAGGTGCAAGGAGTACTTGATTCCGCTGATCCAAGGCGAGGATTACCCGCCCTACAACAATGGCATGCCCAGCTACGTCACCCTCAAGAATGCTCCGGTGGCGAGGAAGCTGAGCGTCTTCGAGCTGTGACGCTCAACGCGCTATCCGGGGGTTCGCACCCCCGGTGCCGCCCACCGGCCGGGATCGGTCGATGACCATTGACCGCGCCCGCGAATTGATCACTACCCAGCTGCAGTTCGGTGGCGGGTACAATCGCAACGCCGTGCGGCTGATTCTGGGTGAGGTTCAGCGCGAGCACGGCAGCGCGGCGGCCGATACGCTGATCCTCGAGCTCGGGCTCGAGCAGGCGTTCGGTCTCCGTCCGGGTACCGATTTTTCCGGCGTCGGTCGCTGATCCGTCGGCATATCGGGGCGGGCCGGTCTGATCCCCAGGCACGAGATCGATCACCGGCGCTCCGGCACCCGAGGTCGGCCGGCGGCACGTCTCGCCCATCGTTAGGGTGAGGAGGACAAGGCGGCGGGCGCGCGAGCGCCTTGCCGGTGACGGCTTTAGTCATACAACAAGAGAGGAGTTAGCAATATGTCACCAGGTGCAATTTTCGCCCTCCTGTGCGGCGTCGTCGCGCTGGGATACGGCATTTGGTCGGTGAAGTGGATTCTGAACCTACCCGATGGCAACGACCGTATGCGCGAGATCGCCGGGGCCATCCAGGAGGGTGCGCAGGCCTACCTCAATCGGCAGTACATGACCATCGGTATCGTCGGCGTGGTGTTGGCGGCGATCCTGTTCTTCACCCTTGACGTGTATACGGCGGTCGGCTTCGTGATCGGCGCCGTTCTGTCCGGCGCCGCCGGCTACATCGGAATGAATATTTCGGTACGCGCCAACGTGCGTACGGCGCAGGCCGCGCATCAGGGTCTGGACGCCGCATTGCAGGTCGCCTTCCGCGGCGGCGCCATTACCGGCCTGCTGGTGGTCGGTCTGGGACTGCTCGGCGTCGCCGGCTACTATGTGATCCTGACCTCGATGGGCGTGCCCGTAGACAAGATACTCCACGCACTGGTGGGCCTGGGCTTCGGCGGATCTCTGATCTCGATCTTCGCCCGACTCGGCGGCGGCATCTTCACCAAGGGTGCGGACGTTGGTGCGGATCTGGTGGGCAAGGTCGAGGCGGGTATCCCGGAAGACGATCCACGCAACCCGGCGGTCATCGCCGACAACGTGGGCGACAACGTGGGCGACTGCGCGGGTATGGCAGCGGATCTCTTCGAGACCTATGCGGTGACCGTAGTGGCCACCATGCTGCTCGGCTGGTTGCTGGTGGCTACCCCCGAAGCCATCGTCTATCCGCTGGTGATCGGCGGCGTATCCATCATCGCCTCGGTGATCGGCACCTTCTTCGTCAAGGCGAAGGAAGGGGATACCAAGATCATGATTGCCCTCTATAAGGGCTTGGCGGTGGCCGGCGGAATCGCGCTCCTGGCGTTTATACCCGTAACCCTGTGGCTGATGCCCGAGTCGTTGGTCATCAACGGCGAAACCTACAGCAATTGGGGTATCTTTGGCGCCTCCGTGGTCGGTCTCGTGCTGACCGCCCTGATGGTCCTGATCACCGAGTACTACACCGCCACCGAGTACAGTCCGGTGCGGCATATCGCCGAGGCATCCCAAACCGGCCACGCCACCAACATCATTGCCGGCCTGGGCATCTCCATGAAATCCACCGCCGCCCCGGTGCTGGCGGTGTGCGCCGCGATCTGGGTTTCCTATGAGATGGCCGGACTCTACGGCATCGCCGTCGCGGCCACCTCCATGCTCTCCATGACCGGCATCATCGTCGCCCTGGACGCCTACGGTCCCATCACCGACAACGCCGGGGGCATCGCCGAAATGGCCGGCCTGGACGAGAAGGTCCGCGGCATCACCGATCCGCTCGACGCGGTCGGCAACACCACCAAGGCGGTGACCAAGGGTTACGCCATCGGCTCGGCCGGTCTGGCGGCACTGGTCCTGTTCGCGGACTACACCCACGCGCTGGGCGACCAGGCGGTGGACTTTAGCCTCAACAACCACATGGTCATCATCGGCCTGTTTATCGGCGGTCTGGTGCCCTTCCTGTTCGGCGCCATGGCGATGGAGGCCGTAGGACGCGCAGCGGGCGGGATCGTGAACGAGGTCCGCCGCCAGTTCCGCGAGATGCCTGGGATCATGAATCATACCCAGAAGCCCGATTATTCAAAGGCCGTGGATCTGCTGACCAAGGCGGCCATCAAGGAGATGATGATCCCGTCCCTGCTGCCGGTGCTGGTGCCGGTCGTGGTCGGGCTGGTGCTGGGTAAGGAGGCGCTGGGCGGGCTCCTGATCGGAACCATCGTTACCGGTCTATTCGTTGCCATCTCAATGACCACCGGCGGCGGGGCCTGGGACAACGCCAAGAAGTACATCGAGGACGGCAATCTCGGCGGCAAGGGCTCCGAGGCGCATAAGGCTGCGGTCACCGGCGACACCGTCGGCGACCCCTACAAGGACACGGCGGGTCCGGCGGTCAACCCGTTGATCAAGATCATCAATATCGTCGCGCTCTTGATCGTGCCCTTGCTTTAGGCAAAACAGCGGGGCGGTCGCGCCCCGCCTTATCGGTCGTCGCGCGCTCGGAAATCGCAAGCATTGGGTTTCCGGGCGCCGCATCGACTACAATCGGCGCTTCGATGAGCACAGCGCCGTCGCGGGGCCCGTCAGGGCTCTTCGCGTTTGCATCGCGACCCCGGCGACGAGCTCCACACTCCCAACACCAGCATCAGAGGCCGACGATGGATCTGCACCGCGTATCCCGGGGCACCAACATACCCAATCAGATTAACGTCATCATCGAGATTCCGTCGCATGCGGAGCCCGTGAAGTACGAAATGGACAAGGACACGGGGGCCATGTTCGTCGACCGCTTCATGTCCACGGCCATGCATTACCCGTGCAACTACGGCTACGTCCCCCACACCCTGTCGGCCGACGGCGACCCGGTGGACGTCATGGTAATGACGCCCTACCCGCTGATACCGGGGTCGGTAATCGAATGCCGGCCCGTGGGCGTTCTCAAGATGACCGACGAATCCGGCGACGATGCAAAGATTCTCGCGCTGCCGGTCGACAAGCTCTTCAAGGGCTACCGTAATATCGAGAGCTTCCGCGACGTGCCACCGCACCTGCTGGACCAGATCGCTCACTTCTTCGAGCACTACAAGGACCTCGACGAGGGCAAGTGGGTGCGTGTAGGCGGCTGGGGCGGTCGAGAGGAGGCGCGCGACGAGATCATGGCGAGCGTGCGGATGTTCGATGAGGCCCCGGAGAAACCGGCCTTCTAAGGAAACGCCGACAAATGCCGTCCCGGCGTTTGATCAGCTCGCGGTCCGAGAGGCGCGACTCCCGAATCGCTCCATTTTCTTGTCCCTTAAGGTGCTCGAAAATGCCGGGCCATCCCCGGCCCGGACCTGAAACGCTTTAAATCAGCGTTTCCCTAGCAGGGTGCGGGGGTGCGCGTGTATCGCGATCACGTTTGCCGAGGATGCACTCGGCGACGGGGACCGACGGTCGAGATCCTAGTGGCAATGAGCAAGCTCACGCACTTCAATCAGTCGGGCGAAGCGCACATGGTGGACGTGGGGGCCAAGGCGGTCACCCGTCGCCGTGCGGTCGCCGAGGGGGTCATCGAAATGCGCCCGGAGACGCTGGCGTTGATCGAGGGCGGCGAGCACCGCAAGGGCGACGTGATGGGCGTCGCCCGCGTCGCCGGGATCATGGGAGCGAAACGAACGGCCGATCTGGTGCCGCTGTGTCACCCGTTGAGTCTCACGCGGATTGAGGTGGCGCTGACCGCGCGGCGGGACGACTCCACGGTTCACTGCCGCGCGAGCGTGGAGACGGAAGGTCGAACGGGTGTCGAGATGGAGGCGCTGTGCGCCGTGCAGGTGAGCCTGCTCACGATCTACGACATGTGCAAGGCGGTCGATCGGGGAATGACCATCCACGGCGTACGTCTGCTCGAGAAGAGTGGCGGCAAGTCCGGCGCGTGGTCGCGCGCCGCCGAGTCGCCCTGAGCGACAACCAGCGCCTGCGGCCCCGAGTTCGCCAGTCGGCCGTTCTTGTCCGGCTTCAGGCCCTACCGCCCGAACCTTCTTCCACCCACGAGCCCAGCCGATGAACCCTTTTTTTCAGCGCGCGTCGTTCCTGACCGCGGCCGCCCGTGCCGATCAGGCGCCCGAGGACAGCGGCCGCGAGGTGGTATTCGCGGGCCGTTCGAATGCGGGAAAGTCCAGCGCAATCAATCTGCTGTGTCATCAGAAGGGGCTTGCGCGAACGAGTAAGACGCCGGGACGGACCCAGCAGCTCATCTTTTTCGCCTTGGACGATGATCGCCGCCTGGTTGATCTGCCGGGATACGGCTACGCGCGCGTCTCCGAGGCCATCAAGCTGCAGTGGCAGTGGCAAATGGCGGAGTTTCTGGAGAAACGCCGTGCCCTCGCCGGGCTGGTCATCGTCATGGACATCCGCCATGCGCTGGGTGATTACGACCGCCAGATGCTGGATTGGGGGGTTAAGCGCAATCTACCCGTGGTGCTGTTGCTCGCCAAGGCCGACAAGCTCAAGCGCGGCGCCGTTTGCTCCACGCAGCTGGCCGTGGAGCGGTACCTGGCGGAATCGGTACAAGGCGACGTGCGGGTGCTGCCGTTCTCGACACTCGATCGTAGCGGCGTGGAGCCGGTACAGGCCATTCTCGAGGAATGGCTAGGTCTAGCGGAGGGGTGAGAGCCGAGTCCGCGCCGCCCGGCGTCGACCGGGCGCGCGGCCTATCAACGCGTCAGCGACCGCCGCTGTTGTCGGGCGGGGGCGGCCCCTGATCTGGACGCGGCATACCGTAGTAGGGCACCATGCGCGGGCCCCATCCGGCGCCGGGACCCCCCTGGCCACCCATCTGACCGGGGCCGTTCATCGGGCCGCCCGGATATCCGCCGAAAGGCTGGAATCCCGGTCCGCCGCCGCCCTGCATGCAAGGCCGCTGTGGCATCTGCGGCTGCTGGCCGAACACGGCTTCCGCGGCCTTGCGCTGCTCCTCGCTCATTTCGTCGACCGTCTTGCGGTATTTCTCGAATTCCTCCTGCATCTGCTGGCGGCGCTTCTGGGCCTCGACCCATGGCGGCGTTTCTGGCATCTCCACGCCACGCTGCGCGGCACGCTCACGCATGCTGTTCCAATGTGCCTCGCGTGCGGCCTGGCGCTCCTCCGGGGTCATGGTCCGCATTTGCTCGCGCATGGCCTCCCGCTCCTTGCGAATCGCGTCCATCTGCTCGTTGGTCATGCCGCCGAACGAGGGCATCTCGGGCGGCTCCGGCATGTCGGATCGGCCCGACCCCCAGGGCGGCATCTCCGGCAGGGTCAGACCCAACGTGGCGGCGCGGGCGCGCAATTCCTGATATCGCTGGTCGCGCTCGGCTTGCATGCCGGACATGCCGGACATGCCGGACATGCCGGACATACCGGACATACCGGACATACCGGACATACCGGACATACCGGACATACCGGTCGCGTCAGACATCCCGGACATCCCGGACATCCCGGACATCCCGGACATATCCGCGTTTGGCTGTATCGCCGACACGGGCGCCCGGCTGCTGAGCCCGGCCGGGGCAGGTGGATTCGTCGGCGGCGGCGGCACCAAGACCATCGGCGGTACGGTTTCCGCC
>JBGSTR010000068.1:0-1625 GCA_041736365.1 Chromatiaceae bacterium
CTCAGAGGCTGTGAATCTTTCCCGAAACAAGAAAACCTTTGCACCCGTTTGGGGTTGAATGTCCTGTACGGCCGGTTGGGCCGGGAGATTCGGGGGACGGGCGATGAAGGACGGAACGTTGTTTGACCTGGGGCCGGCCGAGGGCGGGACGCCCGACAAGACGCTGCCGCCACGGATCGGGTCCAAGCGGATGCGGCACGCGGTCCGCAACCAGATCGAGTTCCAGCAGTGCGCGCTCGACGAGATGCTGCCCGACGACCACGAGGCGCGGATCGTCTGGGACTACGTCTGCGGCCTGGACCTGTCGGAACTGCGCGAGCGGATTCAGTCGGTCGAGGGGGGCCCGGGGCAGGCACCGGCCGACCCGCGGGTTCTGCTGACCTTGTGGCTTTACGCGACGCTGCGGGGGGTGGGCAGCGCGCGGGAGTTGAACCGCCTGTGCAAGGACCACCTGGCCTACCGCTGGATTTGCGGCGGCGTGTCGATGAACTATCACACGCTGGCCGACTTCCGCACGATGCACGTGGACCTGCTCGACCGCCTGCTGACCGAGAGCGCGGCCAGTCTGATGGCCGAGGGACTGGTGACGCTCGACCGCGTGGCGCAGGATGGGATGAAGGTTCGAGCCAGCGCCGGGGCGGCTTCGTTCCGCCGGCAGCCGACGCTGGAGGAGGCATTGGCTGAGGCCGCGAAGCAGTTGGCCCAGTTGAAAGAGGAGTTGGAGACGGATCCGGCGGCCGGCCAGGCCCGCCAGCAAGCGGCTCGTCGGCGGGCCGCCGAGCAGCGCGCCGAGCGGATTCGCGCCGCGCTGGAACAATTGCCGAAGATCGCGGAGAGCAAGAAGGCAAAGGACCGGGAGAAGGCTCGGGCCTCGACCACCGACGCAGACGCGCGGGTGATGAAGATGGGTGACGGCGGTTTTCGCCCGGCATTCAACGTGCAATTGGCCACCGCCACCGATTCGGAGATCATCACCGGCGTCGACGTGACCAACTCCGGGGGCGACCAGGGGCAATTGGCGCCGATGGTCGAGCAGCACGAAGCGCGGTACGAAGAGGTTCCCGGCGAAGCCCTGGTTGACGGGGGCTTTGTCAAGAAGGAAGACATCGAGAAAGTCGAGCAGGGCGGAACGACGGTCTACGCCCCGGTGCAGAAGTCGAAGGATCCCCAGCGCGATCCGCACACGCCTCGCGCCGATGACAGCCCGGAGGTTGCCGCATGGCGGCAGCGGATGGCGACCGACGAGGCGAAGGCGATCTACCGGCAGCGTGCGGCGACGGCGGAATACGTCAATGCGGTGGCTCGCAACCGGGGCTTGCAGCAATTCCGGGTACGCGGTCTGCGAAAGGTCAAAGCCGCGGTCTTGTGGTATGCCCTGGCCCATAATCTGATGCGCGGGGTCGCGCTGCGCGCCGAGGCAGCCAAGAAGGCGGGATAAGGGGTACGAAGGCGATGAAATGCAAAGACGACGCAAGCTAGGCAAGCTGTCGACGCGCGCGGTGTGACTCTCCGTCGGTCGCGAGCGCCCACGCGGCCCTCCCGGCCGGCTCCAACCGGCCAAGCAAGCCGCGCAACCGCACGCACTCAACCAGACAGCAAAACACATTAGATTCACGGCCTCTCAG
>JBGSTR010000097.1:0-3088 GCA_041736365.1 Chromatiaceae bacterium
CGGAGGCGCTCGATGCGCGGCTGCTGCCGCTCGAAAGCGTGCTGGGTCACTGGCCGCGATTGCGCCTGTCGGCGGACGCCGCCTTCTACCTGCGTCAGGGGCAGGCGGTGCTGGTGCCCCGGGCGCCGACCGAGGGGTTGGTGAGGCTCTATGACGCGTCTGAACGCTTCTTGGGCGTCGGCAGCATACTCGACGACGGCAAGGTGCAGCCAAAGCGGCTGATCTGATCGGCGGCTGATCGCCGGGCCTCTACGGGTGCCGGTAGTCGAATCTGTGTCCTTGCGGGGCGCGACCGCGGGGCAAACCGGGCGGAATCCGTTTGGACCACGCCCCGCTAGACAGTAGAATTCGCGCTCGATTTCCATGGCGGCCCGGTCCCCTGAGGTCATTGTCGGGGTGATCAAGCCGGCGGCAAACGCCGCGGGCGTGGGCATTTCTGTATCACTCCAGCTTTTAGGAGCAATCCAATGACGATGAATGCGGCGGACAAGAAGAAAATCGTTGACGACTACGGGCGCGGCCCGAACGACACCGGATCGACCGAGGTGCAGGTGGCCCTCCTGACGGCCCGCATCCAGGAGCTGACCGGCCACTTCAACATTCATAAGCACGATCACCATTCGCGTCGCGGGTTGGTGCGCATGGTCAGCTCCCGGCGCAAGCTGCTGGACTACCTCAAGGGCAAGGACCTCGACCGTTATCGCGAGCTGATCTCGCGTCTCGGTCTGCGTCGCTGACGCTCGCCTCAGACCCGGCACGGTGGACCGGCGCTCGCCGCCGGTGCCCTGCCGCTCTGGACGGCACGAGCAGGCGTCGCCCCCAACCCGCGTTGCGAGACCAGCCCCACGTCGGCCCCGATGCGCCGATATCCGCGCCACCAAGGCCCAAATCATCCGAGGATTCATTGTGATACCAACCGCGATCCGTAAACAGTTCCAATTCGGCGACCAGACCGTCACCCTCGAGACCGGCGAGATCGCCCGCCAGGCCGACGGCGCCGTGATGGTCAATATCGACGACACCGTGGTGCTGGTCACCGTGGTGGTGGACAGGCGGCCGGGTCCCGGGCGCGATTTTCTGCCCTTGACCGTCGACTACCAGGAAAAGACCTACGCCGCCGGACGCATCCCGGGCGGCTTTTTCCGCCGCGAGGGTCGCCCGAGCGAGAACGAGATCCTCACCTCGCGTCTGATCGACCGGCCGATTCGCCCTCTGTTCGCGGATGGGTTTACCAGTGAGGTCCAGGTCATTGCGACGGTGAAGTCGCTGAATCCGGCCTCGAGTCCGGAGCTGGCGTCCCTAATCGGTGCCTCCGCGGCGCTGGCGGTCTCCGGGCTGCCTTTCAACGGTCCCATCGGCGCGGCCCGAGTCGGCTACAAGAATGGTGCCTATATCCTCAATCCGCCGCTGGCGGGTCTCAGCCCGGACAGCGATCTCGACCTGATCGTCGCCGGTACGGACCAGGCCGTGCTGATGGTCGAGTCCGAGGCCCGAGGTCTGACCGAAGAGGTCATGTTGGGCGCTGTGCTGTTCGGCCACGAGCAGATGCAGGTGGTGATCCAGGCGATCCGCGAGCTCGCCGCCGAGGCCGGCAAGAAGCCGATGGCCTTCGTCCCGCCGCAGCCCGATCTGGCGCTCGCCGAGGCGGTCGCGAGCGCGTGCGGAAACCGTATTGCCGAGGGCTACACCGTCAAGGAGAAGCTCGACCGTTACGCGGCGCTGGATGCGGTGCGCGCGGACGTGGTGGCGAAGATCTGCGGCGGGGATGCGCCCAAGTGGACCGAGCAGCAGGTCATGGGCGCGATCGAGAAGCTGGAGAAGAAGACCGTGCGCGGCAGCATCATCGCCGGCAACCCGCGCATCGACGGCCGCGACAACAAGACGGTCCGCCCCATCACCATCCGCACCGGTGTGCTGCCGCGCACCCACGGCTCGGCGCTGTTTACCCGTGGCGAGACCCAGGCGCTGGTGATCACAACCCTGGGAACCGAGCGGGATTCGCAGATCATCGACGCCCTGGAGGGCGAGCGCCGCGAGCATTTCATGCTCCATTACAACTTCCCGCCCTTCTGCGTCGGCGAAACCGGTCGTGTCGGCAGCCCCAAGCGGCGCGAAATCGGTCATGGCCGCCTAGCCAAGCGCGGTGTCCTGGCGGTAATGCCGAGCATCGAGGAGTTCCCCTACTCGGTGCGCGTGGTGTCCGAGATCACCGAGTCCAACGGCTCCAGCTCAATGGCCAGCGTGTGCGGCACCAGCCTTTCGTTGATGGACGCGGGCGTGCCGGTGAAGGGACCGGTGGCGGGCGTCGCCATGGGCCTGATCAAGGAAGGCGACCGGTTTGCCGTGCTGACCGACATCATGGGTGACGAGGATCATCTCGGCGACATGGATTTCAAGGTCGCGGGCACCGCCGAGGGCATAAACGCCCTGCAGATGGACATCAAGATCGAGGGCATCACGCGCGAGATCATGGAGATTGCGCTGGCCCAGGCGAAGGACGGCCGTCTGCATATCGTCGGCGAGATGAACAAGGTGATCGGCGCCCACCGGCAGGAGATGTCGGAGCACGCCCCGCGCATCATCGAGCTCAAGATCCACCCCGAGAAGATCCGCGACGTGATCGGCAAGGGCGGATCGGTGATTCGCTCCATCACCGAGGAGACCGGCGCGACCATCGACATCACCGACGACGGCGTGGTCAAGATCTTCTCCGTGCAGAAGGCCGCCGGCGAGGAGGCGAAGAAGCGTATTCGTCTCATCACCGCCGATGTCGAGGTCGGTAAGGTCTACGAGGGCAGGGTCGCGCGACTGATGGATTTCGGCGCATTCGTCACCATCCTTCCGGGGCGCGACGGACTGGTCCATATCTCCCAGATCTGCGAGGAGCGGGTCCAGTCGGTGAGCGATAAGCTCTCCGAGGGCGATCTGGTCCGGGTCAAGGTGCTGGAGGTGGACAAGCAGGGCCGCATCCGGCTCAGCATGAAGGCCCTTGAGCACGACGAGGCCGCCGGCTGACGGCTTGAGCCCGCCGGTTCGCCGGCGGCGACCCGATTGGCGTCTCCCTGAGGTCGCTGGGTCGCCGCACGCC
>JBGSTR010000140.1:0-1932 GCA_041736365.1 Chromatiaceae bacterium
CCCCGCGCGGCTCGCCTGCTCGAGAAAGTCGTGGCCATCGAAGCGCTTCCCGGCGATGGCGACGAAGGCTTCTCCCGGGCGAACGTCGCGACTGTCGATGGTGATCCCGGTCAGGCCCGGTGCCGCCGGGTCGGCCGGGACCAGCCAGCGCCCCGCCGTGATCTCGGCGAAGGCGTTGCACGTCCAAAAGGATTGTGCATCGTTGATCATGGCCGGGCAGACCGCTCAGGCTGCCCCGCCGGCGTCCTCCGACGCACCCGTATCGACCGCGCAGGAGACGCCCGCTCCGATCCAGAAGTCGAGGCTTTTGTGCAGGAATTCGTCCCAGGGCATGTAGTGCGAGCCGTCGCAGGAGAAGTTGAGCGCGATGATGCCGTTCATGATGTTGAGCGAGCCCGAGCGCAGATAGATGTTTTCGTCCATGAAGCGCAGGTCGCGAAAGGTGCGGAATACCGCAGCGACCTTGTCGGCAGGGATCGCGGCGTCTTCGGCGTAGTCGCGGTGCGGATAGGCGAGGCAAATCCCGGGGTCACTCAAGTCCTCGAAGTCGAGCACCCGGTAACGATAGGGATCGTCGAATAACCAGAGCGTCGCCCGAGAGCTGGAAAAGTGGAGCTTGCCCTGGAACACCCCGTGGGCCACGACCAGCTCGGTGACGAGGTCCAGGACCGCGTCGATACGAGCGTCCATGAGGCTCTCGACCCGCTGCTGGTAGAACAGCCCGCCGCGAATCGCCGGGTCTCCCTTCATTTGCAACCACTGCTCCGGTTGCCGGTAGAGGTCGCGGGTCAGCGGCAGGTCGCGCAGGTCGAAATCCGCCCCCAGGAACCCGAGCAGGCTGCCGTCGGCTCGGCTCAGCCGCTGCACCGCGGTCAGCGAGGGCCGGCGCTGGTTGCGGCTCAGGTAGGCTGCGGACAACGAGAACGGGGCACCCGCCAGGGCCTCAGACAAGTAGGGGCGCTGGCTGCGGTCGCGGCCAAACTGCTCGCTCAGGACCCCCTGGGGCGAGATGTTGGAGGTGACCTGATGCGCCCGATCGTCCAAGAGATAGAGGTACTTGCACGAGCTCAACGTCGGTAGGGCATCGGCCAGCAGCCGCTCGAGTGCCGCGCGGTCGCCCCAAGCATCGCGGCAAGGCACCGCGAGATGGTGAAGGGCGTCGGCCAAGCGTCCCTGCAACAGCATCCGTTGGCCCGCAACGGCGGCCTGTAATGCATGGCTCATGGTCGTGGACCTCGTTCAGTGACTTTGGGCCGTCGCTTCGGCCCGGGGCAGGTTGACTTTATTCCAGGGCCCGCGCGTCGCGGCCCTAGGACTGCGAGCCGCTCGCGTGCCGGGAAGACACAGGACCGGCGTTCCCATCGATCTCGTCGGCCGGCGCACCGACCCACCCTTGCCCGGGCACGCGGCGCTCGACCTCACCCGCCGACTCTGCGAGCCGGAACAGGTGCAGCCAGCCGTTGTCCAGAAGCTGTCGCACCAGCTCGTGGCGGGCGATGATTTCGTCGATTGCCGCTTGGGGTGCCTGCAGGAAGGCACTCAGGCGGAGCGGCTCGTGCACCCAGCGCCGGCCGTCGTGCAGGGACTGCATCGGCAGCCCTACCCGCAGGTCGCCGGCGTTGCCCTCGAGCACCCCGATGGCGCCGCCGACCACGTTGTGCAGCACCTTGTTGCCGCTTCCGAAGCGGCGGTTGTCGACGGTGGAGCCATAGTATTGCAGGTTGATCCAGGTCGCGACCACAAGCGGCGCCGTCATGATCAGCTCCAGGGTCTTGAAATCGACGTCGGCACGCCAGTCGTAGTCGTGGAGGAAGCTCCGTCCGGCTAGATCGATACCCCGGGTTCGCTCGCGCGGGGCCGCGATGAAGGCGGCATTGCCCGCCAGTCCCCACTCGGGGCGGACCTGGGACCAGTCGCGGCTGCGACGGCGAA
>JBGSTR010000153.1:0-9233 GCA_041736365.1 Chromatiaceae bacterium
GCCGCTCGCGCCCGGCTGCCGTTTTGACATCAGCTCGAGGATCGAGTCGAAGAGCTGATTCGCCAGCGCGCCGGGCTGTTCCGGGCCGGGTGGCTCGGCGGAATCGTTCGCGTCCTGCTTGGCTTCGGGCTCCTCGCCCGCCTTGGCGGCCCCGGTGCCATCCCTGCGAATCGGCACCGGCTTGAGGTTGGTGAGCACGCCCGCGGCGATCAACTGGGTATTGAGCGAGTTGTAAAGACCTTTTGCCTGGCGCAGAACAAACCGATCGAACAAGGCGTAGAGCACGACCTTGACCTTGGCGTCGACCTCCAGGGTTGCGATTGCGTCGCGGAAGGCGTGCACCAGATGATGGGGCCCGGAGGGAATCTTGGTGTTGGGCAAGCCGCCGTTTCCGCCGCTGATGAACCCCAGCCGCTGGCTCAGCGCGTAGAGGTCCGGGAAGAAGTCGGCGTTGCCGCGCGCGATCAGGTTCTCGACCGCCACGGACTCCTCCATGTCCTCCTGTTCGACCAAGGCCAGCTCGCTGCTGTCCACCGAATCAAAGTCGCCGGTTTCGGGCTCGACCGGGGGCTTGGCGCCGAGTGCGTCGAAACCGTCGTTGATCTTGACGCGAAAGATCCGTTCCACGTCGTCCCGGCGGTGCCTGAGGGACGCGATGGCGTCGAAAAATCGCGCCTGGATGGCAGTGCTTTGCGCGCGTTCGGCGAATTCGAGGAGCGTCGCGCTCGCGCCCTGCACCAGCGAGGCCATGCGCGAATCCGTGAAGGCGAGGACGGAGCCGCGATACTGCTCGAGCACCGACACGTAACGTTGGCGATTCGGCGAGCGAGGGTTCATCCGTGCCTCGAAAATTGCGTGGCGGCGCGGCCGTGCCCACCGGCAATTACCGGCGGTGCATCCGCAATCCGCCGGCGCGGCGTTGAATGAATCGGATTAATCAATCTTCACCAATGACGCGTTCGTCGCGCGGAGTCGAGAGCAGCCGCTCGGCCTCGGCGCGTTGTTTCGCGAAAATCAGGCGGTACTGATTGACCGTTCCGCCCTCCCGGTTGCGAAGGTCGCGAACCAGTGCTCTTGCCTCCTGGTAGTTGTCGGTGGTGGTGAGGTGCTCGAGCTTTAGCGGCTCGGAAATCTTGTAGACGAAATAGGGCATAACGGCTTTTATTACGCGCAGACTGACGGGGGCGGGACGGCCGCGCGCGCGGGTGTGCCCCGATCAAGGGCAATTCCGGCGCCGCGGCGACCGAGAAGCTTGGCGAAGTGTAGCCGAATCACGGCGATAAAATCACATGCCAGGTCTCAAGCTGACCGCTTTCTCGGGGAGCGGCCGCTCAAAATTCCCTCCCGGGATTCGATCCGTTCCCAGTCCGAGAGGCGCGACGCTCGGACCGCTCCAGTTTCTGGCAGAAAAGATCGGCGCCCCACGAAAATTTGCTGGGCCCATAAACAAATCTTGGCGGCTTTATCAGTCTCCCGTGATATGGTTGCGAGCGCTGTCGCCCGAGCCTACGGGTTTCCACGCCCGGCGGCGATACCCCGAGCCCAAGGCTCACCAAATCGATTCAAGAATTGAGTCAATCTGCACGACGCATCGCAGTCATGTCGGGGCGTCGAGCAAAGTCGTCAGGAGAAGCAATAGATGATCAAACCCGTGGGTTCCGACGAGTTGCGGCCGCTGTTCGTTTACGATCCGGACAGGCATCACGAGCTCATGAGCGAGGCGGAAACCCTGCCGTCGGTCGTGATCAGCTCCCAGGCGGCCGGGAATGCGGTGATGATGGGCGGGGGCTATTTCAGCCCTTTGAGCGGTTTCATGAACGTCGCCGACGCCGTGAGCGTGGCCGAGAGCATGCGCATGACCTCCGGCGCCTTCTTCCCGGTCCCGGTGCTGTGTCTGCTTGACGGGGCCGGCGCCATCGGGGATGCCAAGCGCATCGCATTGCGCGACCCCAACATGGAGGGCAATCCGGTGATTGCCGTCATGGACGTCGAGGCGATCGAGGAGGTCAGCGACGCCCAGATGGCGCTGATGACCGAGAAGGTCTATCGCACCGACGACCCGGAGCATCCCGGGGTGGCGACCTTCAACAGCCAGGGTCGCACCGCCGTCTCCGGCCCCATTCAAGTCCTGCATTTCTCCTATTTCCAGGACGATTTCCCGGACACCTTCCGCACCGCGGTCGAGATTCGCAACGAGATTGCGGAGCGTGGCTGGAAGCGCGTGGTCGCCTTTCAGACCCGCAACCCGATGCACCTCGCCCACGAGGAGCTTTGCCACATGGCGATGGATCGGCTCAACTGCGACGGGTTGGTGATCCACATGCTGCTCGGCAAGCTCAAGCCGGGTGACATTCCCGCCCCGGTGCGCGACGCGGCGATCCGCAAGATGGTCGAGCAGTACTTCCCGCCCAACAGCGCCATGGTCACCGGCTATGGCTTCGACATGCTCTATGCCGGGCCTCGCGAGGCCGTGCTGCATGCCTATTTCCGCCAGAACATGGGTGCCAGCCACTTCATCGTCGGCCGTGATCATGCCGGCGTCGGTGACTACTACGGCGCGTTCGACGCGCAGACGGTGTTCGACGACGAGGTTCCGCCCGGTGCGCTGGACATCGAGATCTTCAAGGCCGATCACACCGCCTATTCGAAGAAGCTCAACAAGGTCGTGATGATGTGCGAGGCACCGGACCACACTAAGGAAGACTTCGTCCTGCTCTCCGGCACCAAGGTTCGCGAGATGCTCGGCAACGGGATCGCCCCGCCGCCCGAGTTCTCCCGCCCCGAGGTGGCCCAGATCCTCATGGATTACTATCGATCGATCCCGTAACCTGCTGCTGTTTAAGTAAACGCGGCGCGAATGCGCCGTGTTTACCCTGACGTTCAGGCGACTGCCCACGGATCCCGGGGTGGCTCGTTCGCTTACCACCACGTTTGCGGTCCCCACGGCCGGAGAAGCCGATGCCGAAAACGCGATTGCCGCCCTCCGTCATCGTCGCGCTCCTGCTGTGGTGGGCGCCTCCGTCGATGGCCGAACGATTCGATGCGGTCCTGATCGCGGATCGCGACTGTCCGGCGACGGTCTCCACCAAACGCGACGCGAATCCGGGCGGGATACGCCTGGTGCCGGGTCAGCCCTACCAGGTCGTCGGCAGCAACAAATCGGTCGCGACTCACTACGAGCTTCACATCGACTCCGCCAATCCGACCCAGCGCTGGGTGGAGGTGGCATGCGGACGGCTCGTCGACACATCGACCGAAACCGGCAGCGGCGAGTCGGCAGCCGCCGCGCGACCGAGCTCCATGGACGGTCAGTTCGTGCTGGCGGTGAGCTGGCAGCCGGCATTCTGCGAAGGGCGACCCGGCGTCGCGGAGTGCCGTAGCCAGACTGAAAAGAGGCTCGATGCGCGCCAATTCTCGCTGCACGGGCTGTGGCCCCAGCCGATCGGCATGGAGTATTGCAATGTCGACGCGCGCGACCGCGAGAATTCCCGGTCGGGGCGTTGGCGGCAGCTACCCAAGGTCGAGCTCAGCGCCGCGGTCCGCGATGACTTGCAGCAGCAGATGCCCGGCTTCGTTTCCGACCTTCACCGCTACGAGTGGGTAAAGCACGGCACCTGCTATGGGACCGACGCGGATACCTATTTCGCGCAATCGCTCGCGCTGCTGGCGCAGCTGAACGGCTCCGATGTTCAGCGTCTGTTCGAGAACAATATCGGCAAGAGGCTGAGGGCCGAGGAAATACGCGCGGCCTTCGATAGGGACTTTGGCGCGGGCGCCGGGGATCGGGTGCGACTGGTATGCGACTCCGATGGATTGATCTCGGAGCTGCGAATCGGTCTGAGGGGGACGATCGATGAGGATTCGAGTCTCGGGCCGTTGATCCGGGCCGCGCCGAAGCGCAGCGTGCGTTGCCGCGGTGGATGGGTTGATCGGGCGGGTTCCGGTCGCTGACTCCACCGAGGCGGGAGCGAGGACCAGGGGCCTTGAAGCCGGATGCTTGAGGCGAGGCCGCCGGCCGCATGGTCGCGGCCGGCGCGATCAGGAATCAGCCGCCGTTGCGATTGTCCATCATGCGCTCGATGATCGGCTGCAGGATGACCTCCATGGCCATTCCCATCTTTCCGCCCGGGACCACCATGCTGTTGCGACGCGACATGAAGGAGTCGTGGATCATCGACAGCAGGTAGGGGAAGTCGACCTCGAGCTTGTCGGGGTTCTTGAAACGGATGATCACGAAACTCTCGTCCGGGGTCGGAATGTCGCGGGCGATGAACGGGTTCGACGTGTCGACCGTGGCGACGCGCTGGAAGTTGATATCGGTGAGCGAGAACTGCGGCGTGATGTGCCGAATGTAGTCCGGCATCCGCCGCATGATGGTGTCGACGATGGCCTCGGCCGAATAGCCGCGCTCGCGATTGTCGCGGTGAATCTTCTGTATC
This sequence comes from Chromatiaceae bacterium, assembly GCA_041736365.1. Classification (GTDB taxonomy): domain Bacteria; phylum Pseudomonadota; class Gammaproteobacteria; order Chromatiales; family Chromatiaceae; genus JBGSTR01. Next base: position 4,440 of record JBGSTR010000153.1, read on the forward strand.
CACTCCAGATTGACAATCGGGACGACGCCCACACCCAGGTCCACGTGTCGGGCAACGTTGTCGTCCTCGCTCACGACCAGGCCATGCAGCCCCTCGTAGAAGAGCAGGTCGGTATTCTCCGGCACCGGCTCCCAGGGTGTGAACTGGCCCGGCGACAACTGGGTGCCTAGGCGCGCGTTGTGGTGATCCGCTTCATCTTCGCTGTGGATGTAGTAACGCTTGTTGCCCGTGCCGGTCTCGGCGTAGCTGCGAAACAGGCCCTCCAAGAGGTCAAAGCAGTTCGCCTCGGGGCCGAAATGACTGAGATTGCCGCCCCCTTCGGCGGCGCGCGCCATCTCGGTCTTCATCTCCGCGCGGTCGTAGCGGTGGAAACTGTCGCCTTCGATCACCGCGGCGTTGATGCCGTCGCGATAGAAGATATGCTCGAAGGCGAGCTTTACGGTGGTGGTGCCTGCACCGGAAGAGCCGGTGACGGCAACGATCGGATGCTTCTTTGACATGTCGTTCTCCCCTTGTCTCTCGTTGTATGGTTGCGTCGCGCGACGCGGAAATCGGCATGGCCGTCGAGGCCGGGTGATCCGCGATGTGTCACACTCGGCCGCGGCAAAGCGATGACTGGGACCTGGCAATCGCGGCATCCAGTAAAAAAACTCATTCAAGCTCGCAGCTTGGTTTGCGGTCCGTCACCGCGAGCAACCGTCTGCCTCATGCCTCATGCCTCATGCCTCGCGCCACTGCCTCCGGTCCCGGGTGGGGCGAAGATAAGCTAAAAATTATAGCCTAATATACCATGACGCTGATTTACGCATACCCATGGAGCGCGACGTCGGGAGAGCAACATACATGAACGAGCTGGGCGACCGGCTTGGCATTCCCGAGGCCACGCGCCGGAATCCAGAGTTTCAGTCTGCCGTGGTGCGACTCGGCATCTGGCTGTTCGCGGTGCTCTACATCGGGCTGGGCGCGATCACGGGCTACTACCAGGTCGACGTACCCCTGTACCTGGCCCTGTTTGTCATCTATCTAATTTTCAACCTCGTGCTGTTGACCAGTGTCATCAGGCGTCCGATCGCAACGTTCAGATCCTATCTGGCGCTGGCGCTCGACATTATCGCAGTCAGTCTCGCCATCTTCATCACCCGGCACGCAATCAGCCCGTTTTACCTCTTCTACATCTGGATCTTCATCTCCGCCAGCACCCGCTATGGCAGGAAGCATTTGGTGATGGCTTCGGTAGTGGCGGTGATCGCATACAACTTTGTGCTCGTGTTCCTCGACGAATGGCGGCACCACACGTTCGAGGCGGTCTTCTTTCTATTGCTGCTGGTACTGTTGCCCATGTACCAGTACTCGCTTCTGCGCAAGGTCCAGCAGGCGCGGCGCGAGGCGGAGCGCGCCAACAAGGCGAAGGGGGACTTTCTCGCCTTCATGACCCACGAGCTGCGTACCCCGCTCACCGGCGTCCTGGGTATGGCCGAGCTGTTGAAGACCACCCGGCTCGACGAGGAGCAGCGCGACTACGTCCAGTCGATCGCCAGCTCGGCGAATGTGCTCGGGGCGCTGATCGGCGACATCCTCGATTTCTCCAAGATCGATGCTCGACGGCTGCAGCTCGAGCAGGTTCCGTTCGATGTGCGGGCGATCGTGCGCGAGGTCTGCGGGGTTCTCGAAGGACTGGCGCTGGCGGAGGGGCTGGAGCTGATCTGCAGCATCGCGCCGGATGTGCCCGCGACGGTCACTGGCGATCAACTGCGGGTGCGGCAAATCCTGTTCAATCTGGCGGGGAACGCGGTCAAGTTCACCGAAGAGGGCGAGGTTCTGGTGCGGGTCACCGTCAGCCCCCCGGTTGAAGGTGTAGCGCGACCGCATCTGCTGTTCGAGGTCGTCGACTCGGGCATCGGGATTCCCCGCGAGAAGTTGAAGCAGATCTTCGAGAGCTTCCGTCAGGCGGACGATTCGACCACGCGCCGTTACGGTGGCTCGGGTCTGGGGACCACGATCGCCCGGTCGCTGACACGGTTGATGGGCGGCACCATCGGTGTCGAGAGCGAAGAGGGCAAGGGCAGCCGGTTTTGGGTTCGGTTGCCGCTGCTGGGCGAAGAGCTGCCCACTGCCGCGCTGCCGTCTGGACGGTTGCGCGGGCTTCGGGCGCTGATCGTGGAACGCAACGAGACCCATTGTGAGCTGATCCGTGCGGCTTTGAGCTACGAGCAGGTTGAGTGCCTTTCCTTGGCCGAGCCCGAAGAGGTGCAGGCGCTCGGCCTGCGCGCGGAAGAGATCGATCTATTGGTGATCGCCGACCATCCGGTTGGCATCGATCTGGCGGCGACCCGCGATCAAATCAGCGCGGCGCTTGGCGGGACCGTTCCGAGCCTGTTCCTGACCTATGCGGCGCGGCGGCTCTCCCGCCGCTACCCGCACACCAAATGTATCAACAAGCCGTTCCTGGCACCGGATTTGGTGGCGGCGGTGGAGCACTTGCTGGGACGCGCCCCGGAGCTGGCCGAGCAGTCTGGTGTCGATCCGGCAGGCTGCGTGCCAGACGACCGCTTGTTGCCGCCGCCGAGCCGCGACATTCGCGTGTTGGTTGCAGAAGACAACGAAATCGCCGCCAAGGTGATCACCAGCTTCCTGGGCAAGCTGGGTTACCAGCACACCCGGGTTCAAGACGGCGAGGCTGCGCTGACCGAGGCGCTCGTCGGCGGCTACAACATTGCGATCGTCGACCTGCGGATGCCCAAGCTCGACGGCATCGAGTTCACGCGCCGCTACCGCGCCCAAGCGCCCAAGCGGCCGTTGCCGATTGTCGCGCTGACCGCGAATGCGTCCGAGGACGTACGTCAAGCCTGTCTCGACGCCGGCATGGACGCGTTTCTGGCCAAGCCGGTTACGCCCGATGCGCTACGTCAGACGATCGAGCGACTGGCCTCGATGGATCGGGCTTGAGCTAGGAGCGAATCCCCGCGGACGCATAGGGAAACGCTGTTTTAAAGCGTTTCCCGTCCGGGCCAGGGATGGCCCGGCATTTTCAAGCACCGTAAGGGCTTGAAAATGGAGCGGTTCGGGAGTCGCGCCTCTCGGACCGCGAGCTGATTAAAGCCATGGAAGGCTTTAATCAACGTTTTCATAGCGGCGGAGACCCGGTGCCGACTCGCGGTCGTAAACCGCCCCCGACAGTGGTTATCATCCGGTCCACCAGCGATGCGGCGATCTCCCTATGAATTATTCGAAGATGTTTCGGGTCAAACCCGGCGGAAAGGTCGATTTGGCGAAGGCCGATGCCTCGTTCACGGATGCACACGCATCTCGCGACAGCGTGCTGCCCGAGCTCATGGCCTTCAGCGACAAGCTTGGCGAGCTGCAATACCGGCTATACGCGCAGCGCGAGCGCGCTTTGCTGATCTGCCTCGAGGGGCGGGACGCATCGGGAAAGGACGGAGTCATCAAGCATCTGATGGCCGCGATGAACCCGCAGGGTTGCACGGTGGCCGATTTCGATACGTACACCGGCGAGCAGGACGCCCATGATTTTCTCTGGTGCGCGCATCGTGCCGCACCGGCTAGGGGTCGGGTCGCCATTTTCAATCATCGATCCTACTACCGGGATCTGATGGCGGCGCGGGTGGACGACTCGGTGCCCAAGGCGGTCTGGTCCAAACGCTACACGCACGTCAACAATTTCGAGAAGATGCTGTACGACCAAGGGACGGTCATTCTGAAGTTCTTTCTCCACATCGACCCGGACGAGCAGCTCGATCGCCTCAGGCGGCGTATCGACGACCGCACCCGTCACTGGTGCATCCGGGAGACGCAATATACCCAACGCCTAAGCTGGAACGCTTACACCGCGTCTCGCGAGATCGCGCTCGGCCGCTGCAGCACGGAGCAGGCTCCGTGGTTCGTGATCCCGGCGAATAAGCCGTGGTTCCGAGACCTCGCAGTCGCCCGGATCGTGGTCGAGACCCTGGATTCGTTGGAGATGAGATATCCACCGCCTGCCGCGGACATCGGAGCAATCAAGGCCCGGTATCACGCCCTCGCCGAGCCCTTTGGCGGTGAGTCGCCAGCCGACGCGGAAGCGCAAGCGGGCACCGAGTGGCAACCGGCCGAAGAAGAGCAAGCGGACGCGAAGAAGGAAAAGAAGAAAAAGAAGGGACGCAAATAGTCCTCCGTGCGCGTGGACTGCCGGGGAAGCGTTGGGGACGCAGGCCTAAACCCGGATCGCTTCGCGCACGGCGTGCAGACGGTCCGGCACCATCGCGTCGCGCCGCCTAGCCCCCGCACAAAGTGCGCCTCGAAATCCCAGAAAGTCCGGCTCGAGCGGCAGCAGTGCCGGGATATCCGTCAGGCGCAGCGACCCGGCGAGCCCGGCGAGCAACCCGAGGTTTCGTACATCCGCGACGAATGCGCCCAACGCCCGCAAGTCCAGGTGCGCGGTCAAGTGGCCGGCGGTCTTGTCCGCCGTATCCAACATGATTCCCGCCAGACCGGCGCCGGCGAATTTGGCGAGGTCGGACAGGGGAGGGGAACGGTCGGCGAACAGCACCGCGACGATCGCTTGATCGCGCGTGAGCGGCGCGATGGCGTCCAGGCAGGGTGCGAGGTTTTCGCTGGAGAAGAACCCAGCCTTGACGTAGTCCACCCCGGTCGCGGCGGTGGCTTGGATCGCCTCGGCGATGCGCTCCGGGTCCGCCGGCAGATAGCCGATGGTGGCACTGACCGGGCGGCGCCCGTCGACTTGGCGCACGATCGCACGGATCACCGGGTGAGAAAGGGCACCCAGCGCACCCCGGC
>JBGSTR010000156.1:0-3456 GCA_041736365.1 Chromatiaceae bacterium
GGAAGCGGCGCCGCTGCTCGCGGCCGCGGTCATCGGAGGCGCCGGCCGCGGTTGGAGAAACCTCGGAAGATTTTTGATTGGAGCTCACCGCCACCCCCGCGTTGCGCAATACAATCGTCCCCGCGATTGGGCGTCGAGCAGGGTTCGTACCAGCTCATTCGGCGTGAGAGGCCCTGTGACGACAAAGCTGGCACGGCGTTTGCCGCGGCAGCTCAGCTCACGGCGAGCTGCCCAATTCTCCCGCTTTCCCCGGGAAGCCGGGTCCAAGTCGGCGTCGCGGTAGCGTCGCCCCAACTCCGCCATTTGCACAGGACTTCGCATTCGATGGGACACAAGTACCGGCTCTTCGCGCTCCTCACGAGCGCCCTGGTGATTCTCCAACCCGCATCCGTAACGGCCGCCGACGACCCGCCCGGTCTCAACCTGGCGCAGAAACTGGTGCTCATGAACGATTACTTGAGCGACGTCGCCGCCGGTAGCGTGTTGAGCTACGACTTTACGAGCAGCGGCAAGGGGATCGAGCCGATCTCGGACACGGTCAAGATCAAGGTGGTCGCGGTTCACGAGGACGGTCGGCGCGATCTGGAGTTCGAGTTCCTCACCGGCGCGAACCGGGTCGAGTTTCACCCGGCACGGGCCTACAAGGGCAACCCCGTAACCATCCATTTCCTCGAACGCGATATCCGCGAGATGTCCCAGCGCGCCGAGGTGAACGGCGGCTTCCTCAAGAACCGCATCCGCAGCTCGTTCTCGGATCCGGAGATACAACCCGTCACCATCGATTTCCAAGGGCGCCAGCTGCCGGGGACCTCGATCACGGTGACCCCGTTCGTCGGCGCGCCCACGGATAAAGCACTCAAGACGTTCGCAGATAAGCGCTACAGCTTCTTGTTTTCAGATCAGATACCCGGAGGCGTCTATGAGATTCATACGGTGGTGCCCGACGCGAACGGCACCGATGTGCTGATCGACGAAAAACTGACCTTTCACGATGTCTCAGTTGGCCAGTAGGCCGGACATCCAGCATTCGAGGCTACCAAACATGCGCTTTACGACCCTCTCGACCTCTGCCCTCCTCTGCCTTTGGCTCGCCGCTGCCGGCGCGGCCGTCGCGGAAACCCCGGCCACCAACCCCGCCGGAGACACCCCTGGCGACCCTCGAAACGGCTACCCGACGTCCGTGATCGTCGATTACGCGCTCGGCTGCATGTTGGCCAACGGCACGACGCCGGAGATGTTGCAGAAGTGCTCTTGCAGCGTCGATATGGTCATGGCGGCGATTCCCTACGACGAGTACGTCCGGGTCGAAACCCTGATGCGCCTACAGCAGATGGAGGGCGCCGGTCGCAACGCGGTCTACAAGAACGCTGCCTGGTCGAATGCGGCGATCGCCCGCTTCAAGGAGGTCCAAGCCGACTCGACGCTGCGCTGTTTCTGAGCCGACGCCAGCAGGTGGCCCGGCATATTAGACGGGCCTTAGGCGAGAAGAAAATGCGGCCGATCAGATGCCCGGAAGGCATCTGATCGGCGTCTAATCAGCCATCCTGCGTTGCGGCAACGTCGAAGGTTTGCTCGTAGGTGCGGCCGTTGGAATCCGTGGCTTGCACCCGGATCTCACCCGATGTTTCCGGCACCAGGTTGAAGCGCACGCTCGGGTCCTCGCTGATCGAAATGTCCGAATCGACGCTGAACAGTGGCTCGCCGCGGTAGGTAACCTCGATCTTGCGCACGAAGTCCGCCGGGATGAACTCGCGCGAGATCTGATCGAACTGCAGGCCGGAGCTGTTCGGGTGCTTGATCAGGATCTGCGCGGTGATCGGGCTGCCGACGTGCGGCTTGTCCGGCAACAGCAGCTTCATCCGTCCGCGCTGCGCCGCGGCGGCCGCAGGATCCTTCAACGACGGCGCCGAGCAGCCGCCCGCCGCCTTGACGAAGTTGCTGGTCATATAGAGCTGGCCGTCGCTGGTCTCGGCGATTGCACGCACGTCCGTATAGGCGTTGACGCGAACCCGCGTCGCGAGGCTCTCCCAGCCCTGGCGGCCGGAGAAATGAAACACGGCGGCGACCGGCGACGGGTTCATGTCGATCACCAGGTACAGCTTTTCGATGAAACGCTCGGGCGTCTGTGCGATCAGCGACTTGACCTCGATCGGCACCACCGCGGCGTCCATCGCCCGATACGGGGTCTCCAACGCGATCACACCCGACCCGTCCCCGACGGTCCGCTCGCCGAATAGCGATGATCGGATCTCGCCCCAGCGGACAACGTCCGAGGCGTCCGAGGCGTCGGGTCCGTCCGCGGCGAATGCGGGCGCGCTTCTTAAGGCGGCAATCGCCAGCGCCAGACCCAGCGCCAAACCCAGCTTCAAACCGAACGCCGGACCGAGGGTTGGAGCCGGTTTGGCGACGCGCGGGATCGTGGCGCCTACATGTGCCGATACTGAAACAGTTGTCATGGACTTAGCTCATGGTTGAAACAAATTCGGTGAAACCTCGCGGGCCATCTTTCGGGATGCGGCGAGCGCCTGGATTGATCCTGGACCGTTGGTCCAACCGTATCCGACTGCCGCGACGTCAATCGGACTCCCGACGGATGACCCTGCGGATCGTGCCGATTGCCGAATCGGCTCATTCCCACTCCAGCTCTACGAAGGCCGCGGTTACATTGCGGCCGTGATAGTCGTCGTACAGCAGCCATTGCCCCGCCTCGTCGCGGCCGACACTCGCCACCGCATCCTCGATGGTGCCGCGCCGATTGATGACCTCGCGCACGCCATCCGCAAGCGCCTGTAGGTAACGCCTCTGGGCATCGAGCGCCGGCCGCCAGTCCTCCAGCACCGGGCCGTGACCGGGAACGACTCGGCTGGCCTTGACCTGCGCAAGCCCGTCCATGACCTTCAACCAGCCCAACAGGCTGCCGTCCAACACCGGCGTGCGCTCGACAAACAGCAGGTCCGCGAGCCACAGGGTATCGGTGCGGCGGTCGACCACGCCGAGGTCGTTGTTGGTGTGGGCGGTCGGATAGGCATGCAATTCCAAAACCCGCCCGCCGAGGTCGATCTCGTCATCAGTTGCGATGGAACGCGTCGGCAGGACCACGCGCGTACCGGCGGCCGCCTCGCCGAGATCCTCGCGTACCCGAGCGAGATAGTGATCCGCGCGCCGCGCCAACGCGTCGGCAAGATTCGCGTGCGCGACGATCTGCGGGGCATCGCCGTCGAAGGCCGCGGTGCCGAGGACATGATCCGGGTGCATGTGGCTCAGGATCACGTAGCCGATCGGTAGCTCGGTCACGCGGCGAATCGCCGCGCGCAACGCCTCGCCCTCCCGCAGGCCACCGCCGGTATCGATCACCGCGACCTGCTGGTCGCCGACGATGAAGCCGATGTTCGCAATGGCCCCGCCGTTGGCTGCGGACGCCGCCTCCTACGCGCCCTGGTGCACGAAGACCCCGGG
>JBGSTR010000184.1:0-7781 GCA_041736365.1 Chromatiaceae bacterium
GAAGGACGCCGCCAGCGGTACATTGGTCAGCCAATTCGATCTCGGTGCCGATCTGCTCCCGGTGGACGTCGAGGTGATGGACGACTCCGGGTACGGCTCACTGTTTGGGCCAAACCTGGCGGTGCTCGGTAAAGATCCAGCGCGGGCGGATACGCGAGACGTCCTCTCGGGGGATCTGCTGGGTTCGGTTGCCTTCAACGCGAGCCTCACACCCTTGGACCTGACCGTGCTCCCGGATCAGGACGGCAACGGCATTCCCGAGTTGGGGATGTTGGCCGAAGGCGCCACCCGAGTCGAGATTCGCGATGCCGTCACCGGCGACTTGATCAACAACCTCTGGTTCGCCCCGCGCTTTGATCCGCGTCAGGTGATCACGCTGCCGGACCTCAACCGCAACGGCAGTGCCGAGGTCGGGGTGGTGCTTGCGAAGGCCGACGAGACCGATCGGTTGGTCGTCAAAGACACCCGGACCGGCGCGAACGTCAATACGATCGGGACCTGGTGGGAGCCTCAGCTCGATTTGCTGCAAGCCCTGCCGGTCACGGATGCGGTCGGCAACGCGACCGCGAACGTGGCGATGCTGCTGCGCGACCCGGCGACCGGCAAGATCCTGGTGCGCATCGCCAATGCACGCACCAACGTCACCGCGGCCACCGTGCGTGGCTACAACTCGAGCTTGGCCCCGGTGAAGCTGGCGCAGGTATCTGACCTCAACGACAACGGCCTCGACGAGTATGCCTTGCTCGCCCGCAATCCCGACACCGGTCAGGTGACCGCGGAGGTCCGCGACGGCGACGGTGGCGTCAGCCGGATGTGGTTCAGCAGCGACTGCACCCCGCTCGATCTGGCAACCATCGACGACATCAACGACAACGGGGCGCAGGAGCTGGTAATGCTCGGACGCTGCGGGACCGACGGAACACTCAGGGCTATCGTCAAGGATGCCAAGACCGGCGAGACGCTGAACCGGATGAGCTTCTGAGCGCCGCCGCCGCGCAGGGCAGCCTGCACGGTTGCATGCCGCGGGCTTTGATGCGCGAGCCCCGCTTCGGCGGGGGTTCTAGTTCTCTTGGGTCACTACCGACCTGACGCACAGGACACGCGCTCGGCACCGAAGATCGTACGTCTGATCGACCTGCGTCGGATCTCGGGATGACCTGCCGTCCGATGGAGACTGGCCGGCAACGCCCGCGGCGCTGAATGACACTCGGTCACCGCGCCCCGGCCTTCCATTGCGCGTAGTTCTTCCGGATCTCGTCGAGGACCTCGCCATCGATCTGGTCGTCGTCGCGGATCCGCACGTCGTAGTTCTCCCATCCCATGAAATCCTGCAGCGCCTTCTTTGTCTTGTCATCAAAGACGCCGTTGATCGCCCCGTCGTAGAAGGCCACGCCCTTGTAAGCCTTGTTGCTCAGGATCCCCTGAAGCTCCGCGCACAGGGCCGGATCGATGGGGATCAGGTTTTTCTCGTCGGTACGGAAGTAGTAGAGCTGGTGGAGCTTGTAGAGCCGTTCGAGCTCCTGTAGCGGATGCGGGTGGTCGTAAACGCTGATGTCGACCAGGTCGTCGGTCGTGCCGTCGTAGCCGGCGCCCTTGCGCTTGACCAGGAGCGCGGCCGACTCCTCCCCGCGCCGGTCGCCTCCCGCCTTGGCCCCGGCCACGATGGCGGCCACGAGCTTGTCGGACAGCGACCCCGGAGTCTCCTGAAAGGTCCTGGCCAGGGCCTCCACGGTTTCCCTGCCGACCAAGGTGTTGCCCTGCGCCGCAAAGCCCTTCCCCGTGATCAGGACACCCTTACCTCCGCTGGCGGTGCCCGCCATACCCCCTGCCCAGTCGAAGCACTGGCCACCCGTCCAGCTCGCGGCGTTCCCCTGCGCGTCGATGATGCCCACCTGCCGCACGTCACGCTTTGAGTCGTCCGACAGAAGGATCCTCAGCGTTTCCTCCGCCGAAGCCCCGTCGCGCAGCAGGGCCAGGCCGCGCGGGCCATAGGACACGTTGATATACGACTGGGTGGCGATGGCCCCGACCCCCGCCTCGGCCCACGGGATGACTGGCCGCACATTGGGAAACTTGGACTGGACCACGACCCCCACGTCGCCAGTTGCGAGGTCGATCGCCACGATCGAGAAAGTCGCGGCAAAGGGCTCCGCGGTTGGAGCAGGCCGGTGTTCGCTGTCCGACGGGAGGCTTGCCAGCAGCAAACAGAGGCCGATGGCGGACACCCGTGCCATGGCGGATGGGAGCCGATTCACGGAAGGTCTCTTCGGTTTGTTGTCGCACCTTGCCTACGACCGGCCTTCGCAAGGGAGGACCAAAGTTCCGCGGTCGTTGCTCGAAGCGCCAGGGAGCACGAGCCCCCGAAGCAGGGCTCGCACATCAATACCGCAGCATGCAATCGACCACTGCGCACTACGCGGCCGCGGCGCACATCAGAAGCTCATCCGATTCAAGGTCTCGCCGGTCTTGGCATCCTTGACGACGGCCTTGAGTGACCCGTCGGTGCCGCAGCGCCCGAGCATCACCAGCTCTTCGGCGCCGTTGTCGTTGATGTCTGCGATGGTCGTCAGATCGAGCGGGGTGCACTCGCTGCCGAACCACATCCGGCTGACGCCACCGGCGCCGTCGCGGACCTCGGCAGTCACCTGCCCGGTGCCAGAATTGCGGGCGAGCAGCGCGTACTCGTCGAGGCCGTTGCCGTTGATGTCCGCCACCTGCACCAACTTTACCGGGGCGAAGCTCGGGTTGTAGCCGCGTACCGTGGCCGCGGTGACGTTGGTGCGCGCGTTGGCGACGCGTACTAGGATCTTGCCGGTCGCCGCATCGTGCAGCAACATCGCGACGTTCGCGGTCGCGTTGCCGTCCGGATCCGTCACCGGTACGGCCTCCAGCAAGTCGTGCTCGCCCGACCACCAAGTCCCTAGCGTCTCGAGCTTCTCGTCGCTTAGGGTGTCCTTGACCACAATTCGATCGGTCGCGTCGGGCTTGGCGAGCAACACGCCAACCTCAGCGCGTGCGTTGCCGTTGAGGTCCGGCAGCGTGATTACCTGGCGTGGCTCGAAACTTGGGGCGAACGGGAGGCTGCCGACCGGGTCGCCGCTGAGCGCATCCAGGATCTCGACCCGAGTCGAGCCCCGACCGAGCATCCCCAGCTCCGGAATCCCGTTGCCGCCCTGATCGGGTAGCACGGTTAGATCCACCGGCGCGAGCTTTGGATTGAACGCAACGCTTCCGAGCAGATCGCCAGTAAGGACATCGCGGGTCTCGGCGGTGGATCCGGTCGAAAACTCTTTGCCGAGCAGCACTAGACTCGACGCGAAGCCGGAGCCGAAGGCATCCATCGTCTCTACGTCTACCGGGAGCAGATTGGCGCCGAGCTCGAACCGGCTGACCAAGGCGCCGTCGGCGGCGTCCTTGACGGTGGCGACGGTCTTGCCGCCGGCTCGGGCAACGGTGGCGATCTCGGGGGTGCCGTCGCGGTTGACGTCCCCCAGCGACTTGAGCCACGCACCGCCGCCAGACACCGAGCCGATTTGTACCTCGAAGGCGCCGATGTCGATCCGGCCGTTGCGCACGCGGTCGAAGCCCTCGCCACGCTGGTCGTGCTCGGACGGCGGGATGAAGCCCGGGTCGACGCGGTCGATAGCGCGACTGCCGGGCAGCAAGGCATGGGTCAGGGTAGGACCACCGTTGTCGGTAAGCGGGCCCAGATTGGGGTCGCCCGTGAGCTGCCCAAGCGCCCCGGCGTTGCACCCGCAATCTTCGATCAGATTGATCCCTTCAAACATGATGGTTCCGGAGCCTTTCCGCCAATCGCCGGCATAGATGCAATCTCCCTTCGAGCTATTGGCGATAATGGTGTTGGTCAGTGTGACGGCGCCCCCGTGAACCATCAGGCCGCTTCCTCTGATATCGGGAACATCAAGCCATTCCGGATTGATATTTTCGTTGTCTGACAGGGTGCAGCTCGTCAAGCTCAGTGCCCCCTCAACCTGATCAATGCCACCGCCATAGCCTGAGTAACCATAGCCTTCCCAATCATACCAAACGGCGCGGTTACCGGAGACCGTGCTGTTGACAAACGTGGTACTTCCGGAATTAGAAAGACCGCCGCCTCTGAAAGCGCTGTTGTCTACGAGAGTGCTGTGATCCACTATCAGGTTACCGCTATTCGCGATACCCCCGCCTTGTCCGTTATAAGTCCCGTTGTCGGAGATTGTGCTGCCGACGAGCGTTGCCGTTCCGAAGTTGAGCAAGCCGCCCGTCTCGTAAACGGAAAAATTATGGGAGATCTCGCTTTGGATCGCGGTGAGATCACCCCTATTGCGGATGGTGCCCTCGAAATCGCCATGACTGCCTGTAACGCGACTGCGCTCAAGCGTGAGGACACCTTTGTTTTCGACGGCGCTCCAACCGGCACTCTGGGTAGCGGACACATCGCTGTCGGTCAGGGTCAACCGACCTTCGTTGTAGAGGCCATTGGCCAGATTGCCTGCGATTGAGCTGCGAGTGATCGTGGCATTACCGAAATTCGCCAGGCCGCCATTGAAGTTTTCCGAAAGCATGCCGTCGGCCAGGATGACGGTACCAAGGTTGAACAAGCCGCCACCGAGGTATGAAGGCCCCATCGCAAATCCCCCGGTCAGGGTGACCCGGTTGAGCACCAGACGGCCCGTAGCGGAGACATGCAACAACCGAAAGGCGGGATCACCCCGGGCTTCGGTGCGCGTGATTAGGTGATGATTGCCGCTGATGGTGATGGCGCTAGTCACCGACGGCAAACCGTTGGGGCCGTCAACACCATTGTTAACCGCGGTCAGCGTGACGTCGCTGGTGAGATCAACTTGGTCACCGCCGTCATTAAGGTCATCGCCCGCTGCACATTCGCCAACCACACTGTTGCGGTTGGCCGCTTCGATGGCATCGACCAGGGTGCAGTGGACTTCATCGACGACGATGGTGGCCGCCCCGGTGGCGCCCATCGTCAGCAACAGGGCAATCGCCGTCGCCGGGACGATTTGAGTCGTGGGGCGATGTCTTAGGCAGGTACGAACTGCGTCGGCTAGGGGATGGGCGCGGAGTGAGGGTTCTCGGACGACGCTGGTGCGCGTTTTCATTGCGGCTCCTCGGAGTACCGTAGCAGGGAACGTCGTGCGTTCGGTCGGTGCGTCGATTAACCAGCTTTTTAGCTTAATTAATTCGAGGTTATTTTAGCAATGGAGCGGGAGCTTGCCGCTCGGATTCGGGGCGTTTGACGACATTTTGCTGCCGCTTATCGGAACCTGATCGCCGGTGGGTTCCCGCCTGGTTCGACGCTGCTAGTTGGGAGCCAGAGTGAGCCGCCGACACATCGTATGGACGACGGCCGCGAGGACTCGGCCGCAGGCGTTGCTCGCATCGACGTACTGTCGGCAATAGGCGAAGTTTCCGGATTGCGTGGGGAGGGTCGGATACGCGTTTAGGATGGTTCTGATCGTCGCTTGGCGTCCGTTCGCGACCCCGGTCACATCCCTGTGACCTCTTTGCGGTCCGGGCGAGATGCTCCGGTCAGCCCGCCATGGCCGCGCGCATCTCGGCGGCGTATTGATCGGCGTTCAGCCCTACCAACAGATGCAGCACGCCATCCTCCAGGCGCATGATGCCCTGCACGCCCGCCTTTTCCAGCCCGCCCTCGTCGAGCCTTCCGGCATCTTCCAGGGTGACCCTGAGTCGGGTCTCGGCACAGGCCTCGGCCTGGCGCACGTTGGCGCTGCCGCCCAAGCCCGCGAGGATGGCACGTGCCTTCTCCGGCGCGTGGGAATCACGCGCACGCGGGCGCAGATCGTCGGCCTTGTAGCGCACCTTCGGGGCCGCCGCTCCTTCGGCCAGCTCGGCTTCGTCGCCGGCGGTCTTCAGGTACTCCTTCATGTCCGTCATCAGGTTCTCGGAGCGCGGTCCGAAGATCGCCTGCATGCTCTTGCCGACGACCAGCACACCAGCCGCACCCAGGGCCTTGAGCTTGTCCGGGTTGGCCTTGTCCATATCCGCCACGTCGATGCGCAGGCGCGTGATGCAGGCGTCGAGGCCCTTGATGTTGCTCTTGCCGCCAAAGGCCAGGACCAGCTCCTTGGCGAATTCGTCGGCCACCTCGGCCTTAACCTGGGACATATCGACGGACTCCGCCTCGCGTCCGGGCGTCATCAGATTCATCTTCACGATCAGCGTGCGGAACACCGTGTAATAAACCACGGCGAAGATCGGCCCGAGAATGAGGATGATCCAGGGCTTGATGTTGTTGACGTAGTAGAGGGCGTAGTCGATGAATCCGTGAGAGAAGGAGTAGCCCAGGCGCGCATCGAGCAGGTAGGTGGAAAGGAAGGCCAGTCCCACGAGAAAGGCATGGACCACATAGAGGATCGGCGCGACGAATAGGAAGCTGAATTCCAAAGGCTCGGTGATACCGGTCAGGAACGCGGTCAAGGCCGCCGATGCCATGATGCCTCCGACCCGCGCCTTGTTCTCCGGCTTGGCCGTGTGATAGATGGCCAGCGCCGCCGCCGGCAGCCCGAACATCTTGAACACGAAGCCGCCGCCGAGGATCGCCGCCTCGTAGTCGCCGGCAAAGAAACGGCTGAGCACGCCGTGGACGGTTTCACCCGTGTCCGGGTTGACGTAGGTACCGACCTCGAAGAAGAAGGGCACGTTCCAGATGTGGTGCAGACCGAAGGGCAGCAGCATTCGTTCGACGACACCGTAGATGGTCACCGCCATGGCCGGATTTCCGTAGGCCGCCCAATCGCCGAAGTCGCGTATGGCCCCGCCGATGGGGGGCCAGATGACGGCCAGCACGCCGGCCAAGGCAATGGCCGCAAAGGAGACGACGATCGGCACGAAGCGCTTGCCGGCGAAGAAGCCGAGATAGGGCGGCAGCTTGATCCGGTAGTACCGATTGAACAGGCCGGCGGCGATGAGTCCGATCAGGATGCCGCCGAAGACGCCGGTGTCTATGGACTCGATGCCGAAGATCTTCTTGATCTCGGCGCGGCTCTGCGCCGGCGGGAATGGCTTCATTTCGCCGCTGCCGGCGTCGTACAAGGCCAGAGCACCGCCACCCTCCTCGCCATCCTGAAGGATGAAGGGTACCGACACGTCATCGCAGGTTATGGCGTTTCCTTTTGCCTCATCGACGCGGATCTTCTCCAACGTCCGCCCATCGGCATCCAGACAGATAAATCGTTGGTGCGCGCGATCGTATTCGACATGCACCGCGTGCTCGCCCGCGTTGGCCATCTGCAACGGCGCCGCCGGCGCCATCCACGAGATGAACAGCAGACCCATGATGCCGAGCGCGGCAATCAGCACGAAGTAGCCAACGGTGGCGGCCATGGCGGCGACGCCGTCATTGTCGGTGAACCCGAGCACGACGCCGATGGCGAAGATCAGCGGCAGGATCGTGAATACCGCACCGCCCGAGGCGGCCATGATCTCGCCAACCTTGATCAGCCAGGGGGCCAGATTGTCGGCGCCGGCGATCGAGCTGCCCACGCCAAGCAGGATGCCGGCGACCGGCAACACGGATACCGGCAGCATGAGCGCCTTGCCAATCTTCTGCAGCGCGCCAAAGGTGCTATCCCAAGTCGACTTTAGAGACATGATCCTCTCCCGGGTCAGAATTCGAGGGGTACGAGCGCGCGCACGGCGGCGGCGGTGTCCTGTGACAGCGCTTGCTGCGCCAGCGCCTTGCAGGCTTCCAAAGTGCGGCTGCGCACCTCGGCCTTAACCGCGGGCACCGACGGCACGCC
>JBGSTR010000197.1:0-6389 GCA_041736365.1 Chromatiaceae bacterium
CCCCGGAGCCGGAGGCCGCGCCGCTCGCCGAGCTTGAGGTGCGACTCGAAGGGGTCGCCACCATCGGGAGCACCCGCGTCGCCGTCCTGCGCGATATCGTCAACAACGTCGGGTTGCGCCTATCCCGGGGCATGGAGTACCAGGGTTGGAGGTTGGAGTCGGTGGAGGCACAAGGGGCGGTGTTGAGCCGCGACGGCCAGACACAGGAGTTGACGCTCGAGCGCGAGTGATCGACCCACCCGGCTCGATACGGCGGGCGTGAATTCGCCTAATCGTGGATCGTGCACGTGTTCGCAACTAGGAGACCGAGATGGAAACGAACCCCGTCGGGCGCGCCGCGCGGATCGTCGCGATCGCGTCGCTGGCTCTCGGCGTAAGTCAGTCCGCCGCTTCGCGCGGCGATTTCGAAAACGACTTCTTCAACGACGACCCGATCGCTGCCGAACGCAAGACGGCGGACGCACTCGTGGTGCGACCGGTTGGCATCGCCGCGACCGTGCTTGGCTCCGTGGTCTACGTAATCTCGCTGCCCTTCTCGTACTTCGGCGGCAATCAGCCGGAGGCCTATCGGGAGTTGGTCGTGGAGCCGGCCGAGCATACCTTCGGCCGCCCTCTGGGAGAGGATTTTTGAACGCCCGAGTGAAACGCGCGCGTGGATGGCTTTCCCGGCCGGACCGGGGATGACTTGACAATTGAAGCGCTTTATGTGCTTGAAAACGGCGCGGTCCGAGAGTCGCGCCGCTCGGACCGCTGGCGGATCCAGTCCCGGGACGGCATTGGATCGTCGTCCCCGGAGCCGGCGCCGCCCGCAAGCCTAGCTCGCGCGGCTGCGGACCCCCGCGTGCATGAGCGGATCGCTCATCGGGTTGTGATTGGGGACGACCTTTAGGTCCACCCGCTTATTGACGGAGACGCCGTTCGACGGCGCCCCCGGGCCGGCGGTTGAAGCGTGCTCCCATGCCACCCGCACGGCCTGGAGGCGATTGGTTACCTTGAGCCGATCCAGGATATGGCTGACGTGGAACTTCACCGTGCGCTCGGAGATCTCAAGTCGCCGCGCGATTTCCTTGTTCGCCATGCCTCCGCCGATCATGCCTAGAATTGCGGCCTGTCTGGACGTCAGGGGAAGCGTTCCGGCTGGTTTCGACCGCTCGCCGCCCTGATTCAAGACGATGTCGGCGATCGCCGGATCCAGATAGGACTTTCCCTGTGCGATTGCCGTCACCGCGGCGCTCAGGTGCTCCGCGGGGCTGCTCTTCAAGACGAAGCCTTGAATGTTGGCTTCCATCGCGGCGGCGACCGTCTCGGGCGCCGCGCCGTCCGTGTATACCAGGGCCCGGAGCGCCGGGAATCGCTCGCGGAAACGGCGAAGTACGTCCGCGCCGTCGACCGCGGCCAAGGAGGTATCGAACACCACCAGCTCGGGGCGCAGGGCCTCTATCATGGCGCATCCGTCGGCGCAGCCGGCCGCCTCCCCGATGACCTGCACGTCCGGCTTTCGGTCAAGAAAGTGGACGAGTCCGTAGCGCATGATCGGGTGTCCGTCGACGATAACGATTCGTATTGGCATTTTTTTCGACTCCACTCCAACTCCAGCTCACTCAAATCGGGGCAGCCTTCAGGCTCTCTGGCCTTTCCGGGTGGTAATACGGTAAGGACTGCGAAACTGTCGAACCAGTCGCTCGGCGCTGATGGCCGAGTAGGGAATTTCTCTAAATGCGCCTTTTGGCGGAGCGCCGACCGCGTTCCCGCGAGAGCGCCTTGGAATTCTTGATCTCAGGTGCATGCCCACGGGGTTGTGAGCTATGTCGCATAACCCGCGCCGGTTGTCCATCGCCGCGCCTGCTCGCGAGATGAGCGGGATCGATCTGCCGATAAGCGGTAGTTACGACGGATCGAATCCCCTTGCAATGTGCGTGGACTTATGAGGCGGCGGCGGACATCGGCGGATTCCGGCTGACAGGACGTCAGCTCTTTCGTGGCATTTCACACGCTATCGTCGCGGGCGTCGTGCGCGCGCTCGGAACCCCGACGGCGGCTATGTGAGGCAAGCTCGGGACGTTTCAGGCGAGATCCAATAGCAGTGGGATTCGAGTCTTCAGCTCTGCTTGCCCTGGGGTACGAGCGAGGCAGCCGGGTTGTCGGGATTCCGACGTCACGACCGTTGATTAATCGGACCGAAAGGCAGCTGCCGCTTTGGCTGCCTAGCCGCTGAGCTCGCCCGGGGTAAGAGCGAGGCAGCCGAGTGGCGTCGAGCGGTTGGGATATTGGCGCTGCGACCGCGGATCGATCGGAACGAAAGGCGGCGGTCGCTGTGGCGCGATTGGCGCTTTGGCTCACCGCCGTTGGCTTAGGGAGACGCTGATTAAATGCCGTCCTGGCATTTAATCAGCTCGCGGCCCGAGAGGCGCGACTCCAGGACCGCTGCATTTGCAACGGCTTAGCGCCGTCGAAAATGCCGCGCCATCCCTGGCGCGGACGGGAAAGGCTTTTAATCAGCGTTTCCTTAGGGGCCTCCGGCGGCGCGGCCATCACGGGTTCAGTGACTGATGTGCGTGACGATCTTGGTGGAGGCAACGATGATCTGCTCTTCTCGACTCGGCAGGCTTGCCGGAAGAAGGATCGATGCCGTGTTCTCGTGAGCAAAGGGGGTCAGAATACGACCGCCGGTGCTGCGATTCAGATCGGCGGGTACGAACACCTGCGAGCTGGTGCTGCGGCCGATGCCCCGGCTCAGCTCGAAGAGGACGTTCTCGTGACGAAGCGCCGACTCGGTCAGCACGCCCTGGCGACGGCGATCGATCTCTTGGTCGCGAAGTTGCTCGGCTGCGAATACGGTCTGGAGTGCTTCGGCGTACATTGTCGGCTCCTGGTTGCGGTCTGAGCTGGCGTTCGTTGACTGTGTAGATGCATTGCGTGTGCCAAATGTCGTCGGTTCGCTAACTCGCTGTGAAACAGGCGGTTTGTTATCGGTCGGACGTTTTCGGGTCGCTTTTCGCCGACGCGCCCCGTCACTAAATGGCGGATCTTGACAGCGGTACGCGGAGCGGAGGCGCGCGCGAGTCGATCCGATGTCGATCCGAGCCGCACTGCGATTCTTTGGATGGGATCCAAGCGGCGGAATGCGCGCTCGAGTTGCGCGAATCTTGGCCGTCGTCCGTCCGGGCCTCGGGAGCGTCGGCGCTCGAGGTCGCCGGCTCATCGGCTCGCTGCGCCAAACGGCGCGGTTTTCACGGGAGGTCGTCGTGGCGGTTGCGAATCAAATCGAAAATCATCCCGAGAACAGGCTTACCGTGGAGGAGGTCGTCGACGACTTGGTCGCCGACGGCGTGATCGCGCGTTCCGCCGCGGATGTGCTGGTGCGATCGGCAGCCGGTCGGGAGACCGGGCAACGGCACGCGCTGGAGATCGTGGCCGACGCCAAGCTGCGTCACGCCAAGGCGCACAAGCGCATCCTCACCCTGGAGGAGCTGACGTTTTGGCTGGCGCGACGCAGCGGTCTGGAGTATCTGCGCATCGACCCGTTGAAGATCGACGCGCCGAACGTCGGCGATCTCGTCACCGCGGCCTACGCGACCTGGAATCGGATCCTGCCGGTGTCGGTGACCCCGGAGCGCGCGGTGTTCGCCACCTCCGAGCCCTATTTGCGGAGCTGGATCGGCGAGCTGCAGCGCGTGATCAAGCGCGAGATCGTCCGGGTGGTTGCCAATCCGCGCGACATCGAGCGCTACCGCAAGGAATTCTTCGGCGTCTCGCACTCCGTCAAGGGTGCCACCAGCGTTTCCGGCGCGACCCGCGAGCTGGATCTGAACAACCTCGAGTCCCTGGTCGAGCTCGGCAAGTCGGGACACCTCGACGCCAACGACAGCCATATCGTGCATATCGTCGACTGGCTGCTCCAGTACGCCTTCGACCAGCGGGCGAGCGATATCCATCTGGAGCCGCGCCGGGACCTGGGGAACATTCGCTTTCGCATCGACGGCGTCATGCACCCGGCCTACCGAGTGCCGGCGACGATCATGGCCGCGCTGACCAGCCGGGTGAAGATCCTCGGGCGCATGGACGTGGCGGAGCGGCGCAGGCCCCAGGACGGGCGCATCAAGACCCGCGGCCAGGACGGCCGGGAGCTGGAGATGCGGCTCTCCACCATGCCCACCGCGTTCGGCGAAAAGCTGGTGATGCGCATCTTCAACCCGGACGTGCTGCTGCGGGACTTCGGCGCGCTGGGACTCGGCGACGACGACGCCGCGCGCTGGCGCGAAATGGTCGGCCGTCCGAACGGGATCGTGCTGGTGACCGGACCCACCGGCTCCGGCAAGACCACGACCCTGTACTCGACCCTGAAGTCGCTGGCCACGCCCCGGGTCAACGTGTGCACGGTCGAGGAGCCGATCGAGATGGTCGAGCCGGCCTTCAACCAGATGCAGGTGCAGCACAATATCGGGCTCGACTTCGCCAGCGGCATCCGCACCCTGATGCGCCAGGACCCGGACATCATCATGGTGGGCGAGATCCGCGACCTGGAGACCGCCGATATGGCGGTGCAGGCCTCGCTAACCGGTCACCTGGTGCTCTCGACGCTGCACACCAACGACGCACCATCCGCCATCACCCGGCTGTTGGACATCGGCGTGCCCCACTACTTGATCAAGGCAACCGTCATCGGGGTCGTCGCCCAGCGACTGGTCCGTACCCTGTGTCCCCACTGCAAGCAGGTCGCGCCAACCGACCCGGATCTCTGGCAGTCGCTGATCAGCCCCTTCGCACTCGCCGCTCCCGAGCGGGTGCCGGTACCGGGCGGCTGTTTGGAATGTCGCAACACCGGCTACTACGGCCGTATCGGCCTCTACGAGATCCTGACCCTCGACCCGGAGCTCAGGGAGCTGATCACCCCGGGGTTCGACGAGGCGGAGCTGCGCAGTTTGGCCCTGCGCAAAGGGCTGCGGCCGTTGCGCATCAGCGGGGCGGAGAAGGTGGCGGCCGGGATGACCAGCATGGAAGAGATCTTCAAGGTCGCGCCCGCCGGTGTCGGCTGACCCGAGCGCGCGCCGGTGCGCGGACTGGCGATCTTCCGCGTGAACCGCGACCTAACCGGCCGGCAAATCGGTACGCTCCAGGATACTGCGCAGCACGAAGCTCGAATGCACCCCGGCGACCCCTTCGATGCGGGTAATCCGCTCCAACAGCAGCTCTTGATAGGCGTCCATGTCGCGGACGATGACCTTGAGCTGATAGTCCGCGTCGCGCCCCGTTATCAGTAGACACTCCAGCACCTCCGGCATGGCGCGGACGGCGCCTTCGAACCGCTCGAAGCGCTCCGGCGTGTGCTTGTCCATGGAGATGCTGAGGATCGCGACGAGGTTCAGCCCCAGCTTGCGCGCGTCCAGCATGGCGCGGTAGCCGGTGATGATGCCGGCCTCCTCCAGTGCCCTGACGCGCCGCAGGCAGGGCGAGGGCGAGAGGCCGATGCGCTCCGCCAAGTCCTGATTGCTCATGCGCCCGTCGCGCTGCAGCTCCTCGAGGATGCGCCGATCGTAACGGTCCAATTTCATGGATTTCTCCGGCGATGGCCTTGTCTGCCAATAATACTACGATATAAACATATAGATTGCGCAAAGATCCTTTAGTATGGCTATTTTCGCAAATTAATTTCTCCGGGATGAGCGTAATCTTTCCCCCATCGGCTTACCGGCCGGCACCCCCGGCAGACGCTCACGAGGCGCGCGCCGATCCGACCCCCGGTCCTCACCGGATCGAGGTCACGCGCCGAGTCCCCGACCGGGACCACGCACAACACGGCTATCCAATGGTGGCGAACTCGTCGCTCACCCGGCCGCCGACCCCGGCGGCCCGAGCGCGCGGTACGCCCAAACAGCACATTTCGGAACGGAACATCGTCAACTCTCGGGAAACAGCAATGAGCAGCTTCGATCACCGCAAATACAGCCCCGCCCCGGCCTTGGAGATGCCGCACCGGCAGTGGCCGAATCGCGTCATCCAGAAGGCCCCGATTTGGGCCAGCGTCGACCTGCGCGACGGCAACCAGGCGTTGCTCGAGCCCATGGGCGTGGCCCAGAAGCGTCGTCTCTGGGGCCTGCTGGTGCGGCTTGGATTCAAGCAGATCGAGGTTGGATTCCCCGCCGCGAGCCAGCCGGACTTCGACTTCGTGCGCTGGCTGATCGAGGAGGACCAGATCCCCGAGGACGTCAGCGTCCAGGTCCTGGTGCAGGCGCGGGAGGATCTGATCCAGCGCACCTTCGAGTCCCTGCGCGGGGTGCGGCGCGCCATCGTCCACGTCTACAACTCGACCTCGCCGGTGCAGCGCGAGTGGGTCTTCGGCTCCGACCGCGAGGGCGTCATCGCCATCGCGCGCCGCGGTGCGGAGCTGG
>JBGSTR010000218.1:0-9581 GCA_041736365.1 Chromatiaceae bacterium
CGCGAGCAGGCGCTCGCGGCCCGTCGCAGCCCGGTTAGTAGACGTCGTGAACCGTGTTGTAGACGTTGAACTTCCCGGTGGGGGTCACCAGGCGCTCGTCCTTGATGACCTTCTTCACCTCAAGCGTCTTGTCGTCCAACACCACCAACGCCGATTTCTGGTCCTTGCCGTTCCACACCGAGAACCAGACCTCGTCGCCGGCCTTGTTGTACTCCGGCTGCACCACGCGCTTGGGTCCTTCGCCCAGATCGGCCCACTCGGCGATTGGCAGCACCTTAAAGCCGGCGTCCAAGTCATCCAGGTTGAACACGACGACGCTCTGGCTGAGCTTCTCGACCGGGTTCAGGGCGGTATCCACGTAGAGGTTGCGCGACTTGGGATGGGTCTTGATGAAGAGCGAGCCGCCACCCTGCCCTTCCAGGGTACGAACCACCTTCCACGCCTGATCCGGATGACCCTCGGGATCGGTTCCGATCAAGGCGATGCTCTTGTCGCCGAGGCCGCTGGTGGCCCACACCGGACCGAATTTGGGATCGACGAAGTTGGCACCCCGACCCGGGTGCGGGATGGCGCCCACGTTGACCAGGGCCGCCAGCTTCTCCTCCCTCGAATCTACCACCGCGATCATGTTCGACTTGTTGGCCGCGGTCATGAAATAGCGCAGGGTGGAGTCCCAGCCGCCGTCGTGCAGGAAGGGCGCGGCGCCGATATCGGTGATCTTCAGATTATCGATATCCGCATAGTCGACCATCAGGATGTGGCCGGTCTCCTTGACGTTGACGATGAACTGCGGGTGCTCGTGGGAGGCGACGATGGCCGCCACGCGCGGCTCCGGGTGGTACTCCTGGGTGTCCACCGTCATGCCGCGGGTGGAGACGATCTTCAGCGGCTCCAGGGTGTCGCCGTCCATGATCACGAACTGCGGCGGCCAGTAGGTGCCGGCGATGGCATATTTGTCCTCCATGCCCTTGAACTTGGAGGTCTCCACCGAGCGCGCCTCCATGCCGACCTTGATCTTTGCTACCGTTGCCGGGTCCTTCATCCACAGGTCGATCAGGTTGATCTTGGCGTCGCGCCCGATCACGAACAGATAGCGGCCGGAGGCGGACAGGCGCGAGATATGCACCGCGTAGCCGGTGTCGATGGTCTTGATGATCTCCTTGCTGTCGCCGTCGATCAGGGCGATCTTGCCGGCGTCGCGCAAGGTGACCGAGAAGATATTGTCCAGGTTGAGATCATTCTGTTTCTCGGTCGGTCGTTGCTCCGGCGGAATCAATACCTCCCAGGTCCCCTTCATGTCCGCCATGCCGAACTCCGGCGGCTGCGGCGGCTCGTGCTGCAGGTAGCGGGCCATCAGGTCCACCTGGTCCGCGGTCAGATCGCCGGAGGTGCCCCAGTTGGGCATGCCCGCCGGGGAGCCAAAGTTGATCATCGCCGTGAGATAGGGGGTGCCTAGCTGTCGGGTCAGATCGGTGGTCAGGGGCTTGCCGGTCGCACCCTTGCGCAACACGCCGTGGCAGCCGGCGCAGCGCTGGAAGAAGATGGTCTTGGCCTGGTCGAACTCCGCGTTGGTCATGGGCGGACCCTCGCCGCCGATCAGGTCTTTCGTGGTCGAGGGATCGACGGCGGTCGGCGCGCCTTCATAGGCCATCTCGGCCTTGTTGGTGCCGGGGTGGACCCCCGCGTCCTCCGCCAGGGCGACACCCACCGCGAGTGCCAGTGCGCTCATTACCAGGACTGTTTGGCCGCTGCGGGCGGCACTTGAAGACTTGATCGGATTCATGCGGGCTCCTCCGGGAACAATAGGGCTGCCAGTGGGTGAATCGGGTCGCGGCAGAAGGAAGGTAACCGCCGTCATGAGAAACCTCACTTGACGGAGGTCAAACGCGTATATGCAATCCCCTCCCGCTCACCGTCACGCCGGCGGCCAACCCGCCGCTTATTTGAGCTAGCTCAAATGCGCCGATACGTCAGTGGTCTAGGCTCCGGCGCATGACATTCACGGTTCATCTCTCAGAACCGATGCCGATTGCCGTGTCGGCCGGCGGTGCCGCGCCCGCGGGGATGTGGATGACACACGAGGAAACGCACCCTACCGGCGACGCGCTGCCGTCGACCGAGA
This sequence comes from Chromatiaceae bacterium, assembly GCA_041736365.1. GTDB lineage: Bacteria > Pseudomonadota > Gammaproteobacteria > Chromatiales > Chromatiaceae > JBGSTR01. The sequence goes on from JBGSTR010000218.1 coordinate 2,123, forward strand.
TCGACGCGCGCATCCCCGGCAATCGGGCCATCTGGGTCGGCATCTTTGCCGAGCTCACCGAGTTCGCCCTGATGTTCTTGGTCTATTTCGTCGCTCGGGCGCACCACCCCCAAGCCTTCAGCGACGGCCCCGCGCGCCTGTCCACGCTGGCCGGGACCGCCAACACCCTGATCATGTTGACCAGTAGTTGGCTGATCGCCCGAGCGGTGCTCGCCATGCGCGCGGACGACGCGTCCCGCAGCCTGCGCTGGCTTGGCGCCGCCTTCCTCACCGGCCTTGGCTACCCGGTCGTGAAGGCGTTCGAGGTGCGCTGGAATCTCGCCCAAGGTCTCGACGGCAGCGGCGACGTGTTCCAGCTCGCTTACTACTACCTCACCTTCAACCATCTCGTTCACGTGAGCTGGGGCCTGATGGGTCTCCTGTGGGTGATGGTGCGCACCCGCGCCGGCGGCTACAGCGCCACCGATCATCGGGGGCTGGTGGCGTTTGCGAGCTACTGGCACGCCACCGATATGATCTGGTTGATGATCTTCCCGCTCTTCTACGTGCTGCCCTGATGCCGAGCATGAGCACCAGCGCCCGCCGTATCGATTACACGTGGTTGATTTTGATCGGCCTGACCTTGGGAGGCGTCGCCCTTGGCGTGGAGGCCGCCGGACCGAGCCTGTGGCTGACCCTGGTGATTGCGGCGATCACGGCGCTGAAGGGCCGGCTGGTGATCGATCAATTTATGGAGCTGGGCAACGCCAACCCGCACATTCGCCGTCTGGTGAGGCTATGGGGGCTGCTGGTGCCGGCGCTGATCCTGCTGGTCTGGGTCTGGGGACCGCAAATCGCCCGAATGAGCCAGCTCTGATCCGGGATCGACGGGAGACCGTTGCCCTCGCGCCGCTCAGTCGCTCGCTTCGATCGAGCCTCGTTGCAGCTCGTCGATAATCGGCCGCAGGTCGAGCTCGCGCAGGTTCTGCACGGCGATCTCCCAGCGACCTTCGCCGCACAAGCCGCTGATTCCCGCGTCCTCGTAGGCCTCCAGGGCCGCGCGCAGGCAGGCGTCCCGTACCGCTTCGGCAAGCGCGAGCGGATTGTTCATTTCGAGTCCTCCGACGATTCAGGCGCCGGCCGATCACCGCCCGCGGTTTCCGGTTCGCGGCTGACCAAAGATCTGCGGCGGCCGGTTATTCGGAGAGTAGTCCCGGTTTCGGAGCGGAACAATAGAATCGAAAAAATCGATATCGATACGAAATAAAACTCGTTTGTCTTCTACTAAATCCCGCGTATATCCTGAGTGTGGAATTAAGGGAACGCTGATTTATTGCGTTTCCCGTCCGGGCCAGGGATGGGCCGGCATCTTCAAGCGTTGTAAACGCTTGAAGATGGAGCGGTCTGAGAGTCGCGCCTCTCGGACCGCGAGCTGATCAAATGCCAGGAAGGCATTTGATCACCGCGTCTATAGGGGTATTCAGGAAGTTGGAGGTGAATCAATGATCGCCGTCAGGGTTCGAATGAAGGTTACGAACGAGCCGCTTAAACGTACGCCGGTGGTGCTGCAGATGGACGCCGACGGCTCGGAGACCGCGCCGGTGCTTACCGACCGCGCCGGAATCGCCCATTTCGAGCTGCCGCCCGCGAGCGGAAAGGTTCTAGTCTCGGGCGTCGAGCGTTACCACGGCCGCTTGGACGGCGAGATCCTGGTCGACCTTTGGTCGATCACTCAATCCGGACACGACTCCGCGGGCATGCCCGGCGAGTTTCCCATGGGCAGCAACGCCTACCCGAGCATGACCACGCGCGCGGTCCAGGTCGGCGAGCGCGAGGTCCTGACCGATGGCGAGGGCTATCTGGTGGATCCGAGCGACTGGTCGGAACCGTTCGCCCGGGCGCAAGCCGCCGCGGAGGGCCTTGAGCTTGGCCCGGAGCATTGGGAGGTGATTCGAGTATTGCGCGAGCAGTACGCGCGCCACGGGACGCAGATGAGCGTGCGCGACATGATTCGCTGTTTTCGCAAGGTTTGGGGCGAGGAGAAAGGCAGCAACCGTTACCTGCACCAGCTCTTTCCCCGGGGTGGACCGCAGAAGCAGGGCAATCGGCTGGCCGGCCTGTTGCGGACCAAGGGCGAGCACTGAGCGAGCCGGTGCCGCTTGGATCGGGTGCAGAGCGCGCTTGGATCGGGTGCGTATGGAGCGAACCCGGACCCGCGCATCTTGGGCTGCGCGCCATCGATCCGAGGTCCGCAGGGCGCTGCCTACATGGCGATACGGGTCGTTGGTTGTTGCGTCCGCGCGGGGTCGGACTCGAACCGACATCAACCGGCATCGCGAGGATGCCGGCCCCCTTACCCATCGGGGTACACCGCGCCAACGCTTGTGGATTGTATTCGATGAGACGCTCGCGCTGCGGTTAACATTTGTCAACGGCGAGCCGCGTGCGGCCCTGAAAACGGCTAGCCCCAATCGCACGCCGCGGGCGAGGTCGCGCCGGTGGATCGGACACTCGTTGAGCCCCGGCCCGACCCGCGTTGATCGACGACAACCCGAGGCGCAACGCCTGCTCAAGCCCGCCGTGCGATCGACATTGGGGCCGGTCGCGACGGATCTTCCCGCGGCGACCGCGAAACGGACAGTTGGGACATGAACGACGAAACCACCATCGACCCGAAGGCCGTGCGCGCCGGCGACGACGAGATCCCGGAGCTGGAATTGTCCGACGAGGACATCCTGGACGCGATGCGCCACATCCCCGGCTATCTCGACATCACCACCACGGATTTCCGCGCCATCTATCACCTCGCGCACGGTCACGCGCTGGAGCGATTGTTCCGCAACGTCCGCGCCGGTCGCCTGATGCGTACCGATATTCAGCCCTTGAGCCCCGACACGCGGCTCGACGAGGCCGCCCGGCTACTCGCGACCCAGCGGCGCAAGAGCCTGCCGGTGGTCGACGCCGAGGGGCGCGTGGTCGGCATGCTCACCGAGACCGACTTCCTGCGGCGACTCAAGGCCGACACCTTTCTCGAGCTGCTCCTACGTCTGGTCGCCGACGGCGGCGCGTTCACCCACCGCTGTCACGAGACCCCGGCCACCGAGGCGATGACTGCCCCGGCGGTGACGGTCGCCGCCGAGGCCGGATTTCGGGACATCATCCGGGCGTTCCATGCACACGAGGGGCGCTCCATGCCGGTGGTGGACGCGGACGGTAAGTTGCTCGGCTTGCTGTTGCGCAAGGACTTTGTAAAGGCCTATCACCTGGAGGATTTGTTGTGAGCTTGACCGCGCGCCTCGGCGCCTATCTGTCGAAGATGCGCGGCACCACCCGCGGCGGCCCACCACGGGTGAGCAACAGCGAGATCGCCTGGTCGTGGACCGGGGCCTTTCTCGGCATGGGGGTGCTGGCCTGGGTCAATCAGCTCTTTTTTTCGGGCACCGATTTTACGCTGATGATCGGCTCGTTCGGCGCGTCCGCGGTGCTGGTCTACGGCGCGGTGCGCAGTCCGTTGGCGCAGCCTCGCAACCTGGTGGGCGGACATGTGATTTCGGCGCTGATCGGCGTGACCGTTTGGAAGCTGCTCTACCCCACCCCCTGGCTGGCGGAGGCCGTGGCGGTAGCAACCGCGATCGCGGCCATGCACGCCACCCGTACGTTGCACCCGCCCGGGGGCGCGACCGCGCTGATCGCGGTGATCGGCAGCGACCAGATCCATGCGCTGGGTTATCTCTACGTGCTGATCCCGGCGACGTTCGGTCCGCTGATCCTGCTGCTGGTGGGACTCGTGACCAACAACATCCCGGAGACACGGCGTTATCCCGAGATCTGGTGGTAGGCCGAGCGTCGGACCGGCAAGCACGCGACGCGTGAGCGCGACCCGGAGGGCGGCGCGCTGTGAAATCCACCTCGGGCACCCCCATTTGCTCTTCCAACCAGCGCCCTTCCCGGGGCGATTACACCGCCGGAGCACAACTTGGAGCAATCGTTACAGGCGCACGAGGCCGCGATCCGACTCGGCTTCTTCTTCGGCATCTTCGCCCTGATGGCCTGGTGGGAGATTCGCGCGCCGCGACGGGCGCTAAGCGTGCCCAAGCGCCAGCGCTGGACCAGCAATATCGGCCTGGTCGTGCTCAATACCCTGCTGCTGCGTCTGCTCTTTCCGGCCGCGGCGGTCGGTATGGCCATCTTCGCGGCCGAGCAGGGTTGGGGCTTCTTCAACTACTACGACGTCCCGTTGTGGCTGGCGGTGGTCGTCTCGGTGGTGGCGCTGGACCTGGTCATCTGGGTGCAGCACGTCCTGGTGCATGCCGTGCCGGCCCTGTGGCGACTGCACCGGGTGCACCATGCGGATCTCGACTACGATCTGACCACCGGGGCGCGCTTCCACCCGCTCGAGATCATCCTTTCGATGCTGATCAAACTCGCGACCATCGCGGTGCTGGGTCCCCCGGTGGCTGCGGTGATCCTGTTCGAGGTGATCTTGAACGGCATGGCGATGTTCAACCACGCCAACGTGAGCCTGCCGCCGGCGCTCGACCGCGTGCTGCGCTGGCTGGTGGTGACGCCGGACATGCATCGCGTCCATCACTCGGTGGAGGACGATGAAACCAACTCCAACTTCGGTTTCAACCTCTCCTGCTGGGACCGCTGGTTCGGCACCTACCGCGAGCAGCCGCGGGCCGGACACGACGCCATGATCATCGGCATCCGCGGCTATCGGGATCCCGCCGAGGTGGACCGATTGCCGGGAATGCTGGCCCTGCCGTTCCGAGGCGGGGTCGGCGGCTACGCGATCAATCGTCGCCAGTGGGAAGACCAGGACGAGTCGGGTTAGGGAAACGTTGATCGAAAGCGTTTCCCGTCCGCGCCAGGGATGGCCCGGCATTTTCGAGCACCGTAAGGGACAAGAAAATGGAGCGGTCCGAGAGTCGCGCCTCTCGGACCGCGAGCTGCTTAAAGCCATGGAAGGCTTTAATATCAGCGTCTCCCTAGGGCCGATCCCGGGGCTCGGCAGCATCGCCGCCGACTCGCAGGCTCGGCAGGTCCGCCCGTCCAATGACGTGCAGCACGATCCCCGCGCCGACGAAGAACACGACGCTCGCCCCCAGGCTCGCGATCACCGGATGATCGCCCCCCAGGTCTCCGACCCAAAGCAGCAGCGCCCCGATGCTGGCCAGCGCGCAGGCATAGAAGGCAATGGCCGCAGCGAAGGCGACGCGTTGGCCGAAACCGCGTACGCCGCTTCGGCCGGTCGGAATAATCACGGCGATCACTGGCTCGCCTCGAAACGGAAGGCCGCATGACAGCCGACGCAGTTGGCCTGGAGCTCCGCGAGCTGGCGCAGCGTATGGGCGGGGTCGCCGAGTGACTCCGCGTCCAGCGCAAGCTGGTCGAAGGCGCCGTGGGTCGCATGCCCGAGCTGTTTGAATCCGAGCGGCAGCTTGGCCATGAGCGAGACCGGGACCCCGTGCGCGGCGCTCATCCCCACCTGCTTCGCGGCCACGGCGACCGCGGCGAGATCGTTGTCGCTGAGTCCCATCGTGATGGCCTGGACCGCTTGCAGGAAGGTGCGCATCTCGGTCAGCACCAGATCGCGCTCGGCGGGCTCGAGCAGCAGCGCGGTGCGCCCGTCCCCGGCCGTTTGAGTCGCGCCGACGAAGATCATCTGGTAGCCGACCCAGCCCAGAACCACCAGCAGCAGCAAGGCTGCGGGACAACAGATTCGCTTCATACCGATTCGCTCCCGGGTTGGCTCCCGTGCGCCGATGGTGCCGCCCGCGGCGGCGCCGCGAGCCCGATTTCGATGTCGCTAAGATAACACCCCGGGTCCTCGGCCCAGGGGTCGCCGCTGGTCTGGAAGGCGCGGGTCCGGGTATTGCCGTTGCAGATCGCGAGGTGCGCACAACTGGCGCAGCGTCCGGAGACCGGCCGCGGGCGCTGCTTGAGTCCCGCCAGCAACGGATCTGAGCAGTCCCGCCAAATCTCGGCGAATGGACGCTCCCGCACGTTGCCGAGCCGATGGGTCCACCAGAAGGTATCCGGATGGACCTCGCCCGTGTTGTCGATATTGGCGATGTTCACCCCCGAGGCATTGCCGCCCCAGTTCTCCAGCACCCGGCGCAGGGATTCGGCGTGCTCGGGTAGGCGCTCGCGGGCCCATTGCAGCAAATAGACGCCGTCGGCATCGTTGTTCCCGGTGACGAATTCGGCCGGTGTGCCCGACTGGATCCGCGACCAGGCGGTGTCGATCAGCAGATCCATGGCATCACGCGTCATCCGGAAGTGGGCATCGTCGCCCCGGTTCTTGTTGCCGCGTCCGGCGTAGTTCAGGTGCGAGAGATAGAACTTGTCGATCGCCTCCTGTCGCATCAGCGTCAGCAGCCCGGGCAGGTCGCGGGCATTGTCGCGGGTCAGGGTGAATCGCATGCCAACCCGGATACCCGCGTCGCGACACAGACGCAGCCCCGCGAGCGATTCCCGGAATGCGCCGACACGGCGGCGAAACCGGTCGTGGGTCGCTTCCAGTCCGTCCAGGCTGATGCCCAGATAGTCGAAGCCGACGGCGGCGATCCGCGGCAGCATCGCGCGGTCGATCAGCGTGCCGTTGGTGGACAGGGCCACGTAGAACCCGAGCGCCTTGGCATGGTGCGCCAGCTCGAAGATGTCCGGGCGCATGAGCGGCTCGCCGCCGGAGAGGATCAGCACCGGGACGCCGAAGGCGCGCAAGTCGCCCATCAGGCCCTTGACCTCGGCCGTATCGAGCTCCCCCGCGAAATCCTTGTCCGCGGAGGTGGCGTAGCAGTGGCGGCAGGTCAGGTTGCAGCGCCGGATCAGGTTCCAGATGACCACCGGCCCGCTCGGCTCGGCGCGCGGTCGGCACGCGGCCGCCTCCAGCCGCCGCGGATTCGCCAGCAATTCGAGATAGTGGCCCAGTCGAAACATATCGTTTTCCCGTTGTGAGCGGATCGAGCACCGGCGTGGTATGCGATCGACCTCTACCGAAACCGCAGGCCGGTCTTCTTCAGCACCGCCTCGCTGAACAGGATCCGACCGCCTCGACCATGGCCGGCGAGGACCTCCTCGATGCGCGCCGCCCCGATCCGCACCTCGTCGCGATCACGCCCATGCACCATGGCGAACAGGTTGTAGGGCCATAGCGGCAGCCGACGGGGGCGTCGATAGCAATGGCTCACCAGATCGAGCGCGCCGACACGTTCGCCCAAGCGGTCCACCTCCGAGTCGTCAATGTCCCATACGCTCATGCCGTTGCCGCGCAGGCCGAGACGGTAGTGATTGGGCACCGCGCCGATGCGGCGGACGACCCCGCCCGCGAGCAGCCGGCCGAGCCGGGAGATCAGAGTCCCGCTCTCGCAGTCCAGCCCGCGAGCGACCTCCGCATAGGGGGCTGGGACCAGCGGCAGCCCCGCCTGTGTGGCGGCGACTATGGCGCGGTCCAGGTCATCGAGCACGGGCGGCG
>JBGSTR010000233.1:0-3949 GCA_041736365.1 Chromatiaceae bacterium
GAGATCCGCGTGGCGGCACCGATCTGGCGGCCGGCCCGGTGGCGGAGGGACTGGAGCTGGAGCGCAGGGGTGAATTCGGCACCCGGCTTTTGGCCGAGCTCGCCGAGGGTGCGCGCGCGACCGTTCTACTGGGCTATTTTCCGAACCTGATCGAGCACACCAAGATCTGCCTCGCGGGCTTGCACGGCAAGATCGCGCGCATCGTGTTCCGCCGCGCCTCGTTCGAGCACGGCTTTTTTCTCTCCACGCGCGATCAGGGGCGGTTGGCCGACTACGCGGCGTTGGGCATCGAGGTGTTCTGGTGCAACGAGTCGCGCGGACATGTGGTGCGGCACGTGTTCCGGGGTCTGCGCGGCTATTTCACCATCCCGGAGCAGGTCGACCGCTTCCGCTCTGCATTGGTGTTTGCCATCTATGGCTCTACCAGGCCACTGGGCGAGCCCGAGATCGATCGCACCGGGCAGCTCCTGGCCAACCTGCGCGGCCTCTTCGGCAGCGACATCGGCATCCTCACCGGAGGCGGCCCCGGGGCGATGCAGCAGGTCACCAATGCGGCTCACCGCCTGGGGCTGATGGTCGGCTCCAGCTTTATCGAAACCGTGGACCAGCAGCCGAACAAGAGCGCGGACTTTTATCAGACCTTCCAGGCACGCAGCCGCCAATCGCGGCAACGTTGGTTCGAGATCGCGAGCTTCCACATCTTTCTGGTCGGCGGCGCCGGCACGCTGGAGGAGATCGGGCTGACCCTCACCGACATGAAGCTAGGCGTCATCGAGGCGAGCCCCATCGTGTTCCTGGACAGCAGCGGCGAGGACTTCTACTGGAGGGGTCTACAGATCCAGCTGGAGCAGATGGTTCGGCAGCACCGGATGCCCGCCTGGCTGCTGGACAACATATTGATGACATCCGACCCGGACGAGATCCCCCGCTTCTACAAGAAGGTCCTCAAGATCGGTTAATCGACCCCGCGACCGCGGGCGACCGCGTTGCGAGCACACGAGCAGTCCGGCATTCCAGTGGGGCTATTGTCCCCACCGCGCGAAACGGGGACAATTCGGGATGCCGTCCTTGCTGCTCCTTCCCTTCGTGATTCGCTACCCTGTCCAAGGGGCAATGAATTGTCTTCTGACTGACCTGGCTCCGCACCGGCCGCCGCGCGGGGGACACCGTCAAGCAGTGGTACCCGGGAGAGCCCGCTAGGGAAACGCCGATTGTTTTCGTTTCCCCTCCGGACCAAGGATGGCCCGGCATCTTCAAGCGCATTGCGCGACGAGAAGATGGAGCGGTTTGAGAGTCGCGCCTCTCGGACCACGAGCCGATCAAGTACCGGGATGGCATTTGCTCAGCGTCTCCCAAGCCAAAACCGAGACCTCGCCGTGGCCACACAGCTCATCTTCGAACATCCACTGAACGAGCGCATCCGCACGTTTCTGCGCCTGGAGCATCTGTTCGAGAAGGTCGAGCACTTCGTCCCCCAATACGATCCCTGGGCGACTCGGGTCGCCATCGAGGCCCTGTTGGACATCGTGTCGATCACCGCCCGGGCGGACGTCAAGGCGGAGCTGCTCAAAGAGGTGGATCGCAATATCAACACCCTTAAGCGAGTCGCTCGCCAGCCCGGTGTGGACCCGACTGCACTCAACCGCGTCCTCAAGGAGCTGGAGGAGGCGGCGGACGGGGTTCAAGCATTGACCGGGCCGATCGGACAGACCGCCCGCGAGGACGAATTGCTCAAGGGAGTGGCGCAGCGCAGCAGTATCCCCGGGGGCGCATGCAGCTTCGACCTGCCCTTATTCCATTACTGGCTGATCCAGTCGCCGGAGCGACGCCAGGCACGTCTGGACAAATGGCTGGAAGACCTATGGCCGGCGAACGCGGCGATTCGGCTCCTGCTGTCACTGGCGCGTACCAGCGCCGCCCCGCGCGAGGAGCTTGCGCCAAGAGGATTCTTTCAGGAGGCACTGAGCGTGCAGACACCGGCGCAGATGGTGCGGGTCGGCCTAAATGGGGCGGGAACCCTATATCCGGAGATCAGCGGACACAAGAATCGCTTCAGCATTCGCTTCATGAGCACCGAGTCCCGCGGCCGCCCGTCTCAAAGCACCGAGGATGTGCCTTTCCGTCTAACCTGCTGCGTCCTCTAGCCCGGCCATGATCAAGATCGTCTCCTGCCCGCATTGCGGAAAGCCCGTGGAATGGACGGTGCAGTCACGCTGGCGCCCGTTTTGCTGCGAGCGCTGCCGCCTCATCGATCTCGGCGAGTGGTTCGACGAGGGTCACCGCATCAGCGACCCCGCCGACGCGCCGGACGACGATCCGCCGATTCCCGGCGATCCCGGCAACCCCAACTGACTCGCCCGCGAGGGTAGGGAACCGGCGCGTCAACTTGGCACCGGCGATCGGCCACCTGTCCGAATCGACCTAAAGCGCCAGGAAGAGGTCCGCATTCTTAAGGAAATCGGGCTGCGGCAGCAGCTCCTCGCGGGGGAAGCGCACCAGCGATCCGACGCGCCGACCGTGGGAGGCGATCTGAATCTCGGACAGGTCGATTTCGTTTGCGGATTCGGTCGAGGCGTGTCCCAGCTTGATCCCCATGCGGCTCACGCGAAGCCTGCTGAGCGTACCGGACAGGAATTGCTCCGGCTTGGCGAGTGTTTGGGCAATGAACGCGAGCTCGTCGTCGAGCGTCGGGAGGCGTAGATCCACCGCCGCGAGGTCGCGCTCGACCTGCGCAAGGCTCTGCTGCAGATTCTCCCGCTCGACGGCGCCGTCCGGATGGCGCTTGTTGTCCCGCAATCGCCCGCGCAGCACACGCGCGCGGGTCTCAAGCTCGGCGACCGTCGTATGCGCGATCGCAACCTGACGCCGAATGTGGGTCAGGAAGCCCCTGAGGATGCAAGACTTCAGCGCACAACGCGCGTCGCACTCGGAGGCGCCCGGTGCCACGAGCTGATGATCGGTAAAGCTCACGGCGGTTTGCATTATGTCGCGCTGAAGGGCGTCGCCGTGGAGACCCATCCCGAGCTGCTGGCGTTCCTCGCGGCGCATGCACAGCAGTGCCCAGCACTCCCGCGCCGTCGGGTGCTCCTCGAAGAGCTGGCGCACCTCCGAGCTGCGGCTGAACACCTCCCGCAGGTGATTCACGTCCACGAAAAAGGCGTTGACGCTCGGATCCGCGCCGAATGCGCTGCGGCTACAAAGTCGCGCGTCGGGAAAGGCCTCCACCATCGAATCGATATAGCGGATCGCCATCGCGACGGGCTCCTTGAGCCTGCGGGCATAACCCGGAATCGCACGCAAGCGTCCGTCGGTCTCGTCAACCACGTGCTCGACCACCTCGGAAAGGACCGTTTGACATCGCGGTGAGGCGACAATATCGGGCGCGGCCCCGTCGGACACACCGCCGAAATGCAGGAAAATCTCCTGCAAGAGAGCGCTAAGCATTTTGTAATCCTCCTACGTTCGGGAAATCTATACTGCACCGAGTCGAATCACACAATTAATTTCCCGTTAAGGAAAAGCGGATCCAATGCCTTCCTGGCATTTGATCCGCTCGCGGTCCGAGAGGCGCGACTCTCGGACCGCTCCATTCTCGAGCACGCTACGTGCTTGAGAATGGGCTAATCCCGGAAAGAGGCCACCGCAGGCAAGGCTCGGGACCAAGTGCGTCACGCCGGTGGCCAGAATCCGCGAATCGCCGCGATACCCTGGGCTCCCCGGCTCACGGCCTCGTGAAGATCCGCCGGGCCGAGCCCACCGAGCGCGAATACCGGCAGGGGCACGGGGTCCACCAGCGCGGTAAATCGAGACCAGCCCAAGGGGATCGCGTGGGGATGGGTAGCCGTTCGCTTGACCGGCGCCAACAGCGCAAAATCCAGACCCAGCGCGGCGGCGCAAGCCAGCTCCGCGGCGTCGTGACAGGAGGCGCCCACCCACTCGTCGGCACGCC
>JBGSTR010000278.1:0-9625 GCA_041736365.1 Chromatiaceae bacterium
GCATGTCGGCGGTGTCGAAGATGTCCTTGATGCCCACCGGCACCCCATGCAAGGATCCCAACGAGCCGCCGGAGCGGCGCGCGGCATCCGCCGCCGCCGCTTGCCTCAGGGCCAGGTCGCGATCGAGTCGGGTCCAGGCGCCGACGGTCGGCTCCAACTCGCCGATCCGCCCCAGGCAGCTGCGGGTCAGGTCCTCGCTGCTCAGGGTGCCGTCGCGGATCGCGGCCGCCGCCCGCGTCGCGGTCAACTCATACGGATGCATCGTCCAGGCCTCTTGGTGTCCGCGCCGCGTCGCATTACCCGAACAGATACGTCGGTAGCCACAGGACGATCTGGGGGAAGAGATAGACCAGGATCATGGCCAGCAGGACGATGCCCAGATACGGCATGATGCCGCGGAAGATCTCCATCAGCTGTACCGACGGGGGAGCGACGCCCTTGAGGTAATAGGCCGACATCGCCATCGGGGGGGTCAGGAACGAGGTCTGTAGATTCAGGGCGACCAGGACCCCGAAGAACAACGGGTCCACGTTGAAGGTGTCGAGCATCGGCAGGAAGATCGGAACGAAGATGATGATGATCTCGCTCCACTCCAACGGCCAGCCGAGCAGGAAAATGATCAATTGGGCAAGGATCAGGAATCCCACCGGCCCGAGCTCGGCGCCGACCACCCACTGCTCGATCAACCCGTGGCCTCCCAGGTAGGAGAACACCGAGGCAAAGGTCCAGGAGCCGACGAACAGCCAGCACACCATGGCCGAGGTGCGGGCGGTGAGGAATACGGCCTCCTTCAGCCGCCCCCAGGTCAGCGACCGGTATAGCGCCGCGAGCACCAGGCCCCCCATGGCGCCCACACCGGCGGCCTCGGCGGGAGTTGCGATGCCGGCCAGAATCGAGCCCAGCACACCCAGGATCAGGGCCGCGAGCGGGACGAACGAGGTGAGTAGTTGAAAGAAAATTGCGCCGATGCTCGGCACATCTTCTTCCGCCGGTTTCGGCGCCAGCTTCGGGTTGATCGAGGCGCGAATCACCACGTAGATGATGTACATGGTGGCGAGCATGATCCCCGGGAACAGGGCTGCGGCGTAAAGGCGCACCGGCGAGACCTGTGCGATGGCGGCGTAGACGATGAGCATGATGCTCGGCGGGATCAGGATTCCCAGCGTTCCTCCGGCGCAGATGACGCCGGTCGCCAGCCTGCGGTCGTAGCCCGCCTTGAGCATGGCCGGGAGTGCCAGCAGGCCCATTAGCGTCACCACTGCACCGACGATTCCCGAGGCGGTAGCGAACAGGGTGCAGGTGACCAGCGCGGCGACGGCCATCGAGCCCGGCAGGTGGCGGCTCGCCATCTGGATGCTGAAAAACAGTCGGTCGACGATGTTGGCCCGTTCCACCACGTAGCCCATGAACAGGAAAAGGGGTACGGCCACCAATACCTCGTTGGACATCACCGAGAAGGTGTTTTGCACGAAGAGGTCGAAGATCCGATTGTCGAATACGTTCGCCATCTGATCCGGTTGCGCATACGCGTAGTAACCGAATCCAAGACCCATGGCGATGAGTGTGAATGCGATTGGGAACCCGACCAAGACGATGACGATGAACAGTGCCAGCATCAGTATGGCGACTTGAGGGTCGGTCATCGGCCGCTCCCCCCGTCTTCGGGGCCGTTCTTCGGCGGGACGTCGCCGGCGATGGTGCGCTTGATCTTCTCGTGGACCCGGATTGCCTCGCTCTCTTCCCTGAGTAGGGCGGCCTTGTTCTCGTGCTCGTGCATCAGCATGGTTTCGGTCTCCTCCACGTCGTGCAGGCGTGGGGGCCACTCGCCGGTGCGTAGACAGATGATGCAGCGCAACGCCTCGGCGATCCCTTGCAACAGCACCAGGAGTCCGGCAATCGGGATCAGGGTCTTGAGGAAATAAATCTGAATTCGCGCGGGGCTGTTCCAGCTCACCTCCTTGTACGACCAAGAGTCGCTGGCGAAATGGTAGCCGTAGTAGATCAGGGCGAAGGTGCCCGGGAGCAGGAACAGGAAGTAGAGCGCGAGGTCGATCCCCGCCTGCGCTCGGATCGGCAGCAACCGGTGGATGACGTCGCCGCGCACGTGGCCGCCGCGGGAAAGGGTATATGCGCCGGCCATCATGAACAGGGCGCCGTACATCTGCACGCTGACGTCGAAGGCCCAAGTCGTCGGCGAGTTCATCAGGTAGCGGACGAACACCTCGTAACAGGTGGCGAACGTCAGAATCAGGATGCTCCAGCCGAATGCCTTGCCCATCCAGGCGCTGAGACTGTCGATGAAGGTGATAAAAGGATTCATGTAAGGCTCCGCCGGAGTCGATCGGGATCGACGCGCGAGGCGACGAGCCGGAGGACGGCTCGCCACCCCGCGCACTCTTGGAACGGGGATACCTCGTACGTACCCTAGATCGGCTCTCCGAAGTAATGCCGGTAAGCGGCTCCGTAATCGGGGGCATTGGTCAGCTCATAGGAGCCCACGCGTTTCGCCCAAGCCTTCTGCGACTCGACCACCTTGGCGAAGAAGGGATCCTTGCCGGTAAATTCGGCGATCACCTTGTCCCATGCCTCGAGCTGGGCGGCCATGATGTCGTCGGAGGTGCGGTGGACCTTAACGCCGAAGTCCTTCTGCAGCGCGATCAGATCCGCCGAATAGCGATCTTGGTACTTCCAGGACATATCCGCCGAGGCGGCCTCGCAGCCGTACTTGAGGATTGCCTTGTGCTCGTCGCCAAGCGAGTCCCAGATCTTGCGGTTGAAGATGATCTCGAAGGTCTCCTGCGACTGGTGATAGCTCGCCAGGTAGTAGTTCTTGGCCACGTCCTGCATCCCGAAGTCCTTGTCGGAGGAGGGATTGTTGAACTCGGCCGCATCGATCAGGCCGCGCTCCATCGCGGGCTGGATCTCGCCGCCCGGGAGCTGAACCACCGACATGCCCATCTCCTGCATGACGTTGGCCGCCAGACCGACCGTGCGATACTTCAGACCCTTCATGTCGGCGACGCCGTTGACCTCCTTGCGGAACCAGCCGAGCGGTTGTGCCGGCATGGGGCCCGAAAGGAAGCCGACGATTTCCATGTTCAGCACATCGCGCATCAGCTCGTCGTAGAGCTCCTTGCCGCCGCCGTAGTAGAACCAGCCGAGGAGCTGGTTGGCGTTCCAGCCCCAGCACGGGCCGGTGCCGAAGAGCGAGGACGATGCGTCCTTGCTGTACCAATAGGCGGTAACCAGATGCGCGCCGTCGATCACGCCGCGGCTGACGGCAGTCTGGATTTCCGGGGTTTTTACTACGGCGCCGACGTCCAGGTAGTCGAGCCTCAGGGAGCCGCCGGACATCTCGTTGACGCGCCGGACATAGTCGAGGGCAAACTCCTTAAAGATGCCGCTGCCCCAGGCGCCCTGAATCTTGAGCACCCGCGGCTCGGCCGCGCGCGAGATCATGGGGAATCCGATGGCCCCGACGCCCGCCGCGGCGAGACCCGTCTTTAGGAACTTGCGGCGGCCGGTGGCGCTCTCTACCTTGTTGGGCTCGAGCGACTGCTTTGTTCCGGAATCCTGCGGTTTCTGCATTCTCTGGTCTCCTTCGATCTATTTGATTTTTCGGTTGTGGCTCAGTGGGTGCGGGCACCTCCGCCGCGCATCCCATTCTTCAAGCACGTGGCTAAGTGCCTTCGGAAGTCATTTCCCGGCTCGTCGCGGCCGTGTCCCGGCCGGGTCTCAAGACTCGCGGGTCGAGCATGTTGCCAGCGGGCCTCGCGGTCAAGCGAGTCGGTCCCGGGGTGTGCCGCCGGCGATGATGGCGTCGAGATTGTCCAAGGCCCGGAAGCCCATGGCGTCGCGGGTCTCGCGGGTCGCACTGCCGATGTGCGGAAGCAGGAAGGTATTGGGTAGATCGCGGTAGCGGGGGTCGATGCTCGGCTCGTTGTTGAATACGTCCAGCCCGGCGGCGAACAGGCGCCCGGAGGCCAACGCGGTGATCAACGCATCGTCGTCCACCACCGCGCCGCGCGCCGTATTCACCACCACGGCGTCCGCGGGCAGCAGCGCGATGCGCTCCGCATTCAGCAGCCCGCGGGTTTCCGGGGTCGCCGGACAATGGATGGACAGGAAGTCCGCTTGCGGCAACAGGTCCTCCAGCGTGGCGTGGAAAATCGCGCCGCACTCTTGGTCGGGGTCCAGTCGCCGCCGGTTGTGGTAGTGGATCTCCATGTCGAAGCCGCGCGCGCGCCTCGCCAGCACTTGGCCGACGCGCCCCAAGCCGATGAGTCCGAGTCGCTTTCCAGTGACTTGGATGCCGAGCTGGTAGGTGGGGCTCCATTCGCGCCAGGTATTGGTGCGGATCAGCCGCGCCCCTTCGTGGGCGCGCCGCGCGGCACCCAACATCAACAGCATCGCGACCTCGGCGGTCGCGTCGCTCAGGACGTCGGGCGTGTTGGTGACAACGATGCCCCGCTCCTTGGCCGCCGCGAGGTCGATGTGGTCGAAGCCGACCGAGAAGCTGCAGATGGCGCGCACGCTGTCCGGCAGACGCGCGATGACCTCGGCGCTCAGGCGTTCGGTATGGGAGGGTATGATCGCCTCGGCCCCGTCCGCCAACGACACCAGCTCGTCGGCCGTATAGACGCGATCTTCGGGGTTCAGCCGCGGCGCATAGTCGCGCCCCAGACGTTCCTCGACGGCAGTCGGAAGCTTGCGCGTTACCAACACGACTGGCCTGCTCATCTTTGTCCTCTCTCGTCTTATTGTGCATCCGAGCCTGCTGCGGCATCGCCGCTGCGATCGGATGGTGCCGCCGCATCGGTCATGCCGACGCGCTCGGTACCCGTAGGTTAGGATAACCATACCCAATGGGTGCGGCATTCACAAACCAAACACGCCAACGTGCGGGTAACGCGTACACGGATCCGTGGTCGCGAAACCCTGCACCGAATCAGGA
This sequence comes from Chromatiaceae bacterium, assembly GCA_041736365.1. GTDB lineage: Bacteria > Pseudomonadota > Gammaproteobacteria > Chromatiales > Chromatiaceae > JBGSTR01. Next base: position 4,955 of record JBGSTR010000278.1, read on the forward strand.
GAACGAATCTATGACCATAGAAGTCGGAGACCCGCTTCCCAACGTCGCGCTAACGGTCATGGGTCCGGACGGTCCGGAAATGGTGATGAGTCGGGCACTGGGCGAGGGCGCGGGCCGGCGAGTGGTTCTGTTCGGGGTGCCGGGGGCATTCACACCCACTTGCTCCGCCCTGCATTTGCCGGGTTACCTGGCGCTTGGGGACGCACTGCGGGGAAAGGGCGTCGCGGCACTGGTATGCGTCTCCGTCAACGACGTCTACGTGATGGACGCTTGGGGCCAACAGCAGGGGGTAGCGGGCCGGGTGGTGATGGCGGCCGACGGCAACGGCGATTTTACCCGCGCGCTCGGCCTCGACATCGACATGACCGCGCGCGGGTTCGGCCTGAGGTCGCGCCGCTACGCCATGGTCGTCGAAGACGGCGTGGTCAACGTGCTCAAGCTGGAGGAGCCCGGTGAATTCAAGGTCAGCGACGCGCAAACAATCCTGGGATGCCTATAGACCCGCGCCGGTCCTGACTCGTCGTATGGTCACGAGGAGAACCAGCGTCGCGCTCTCGACCCGACGAATCTAGCGCTTTCGCGGACGATCGCGAACGAAGGCTGCGCGTGCCGCGTCCAGCTGGGCGGTGATCCGCGGCTCGCTCTCTACGGCGAACTCGAGGAATGTCTTGGCTACCAGCGACAGCTCGCGGTTTCGCGAATAGGCGAGAAACCAGCGCCGCTCGATCGGGAATCCTTCGAAGTCCAGCAGCACGAAACGCCCGCCACAGCTCTCGAGCACCAGCGAATGCAGGGACAGCGCCGCAATTCCCAGCCCGCCGATGATGGCGTGCTTGATCGCCTCGTTGCTTCCGAGCTGCATCCGTACCCGCGGTGTGACGCCGCCCGCGGTCAGGCGTTTCATGAATGCGTCGCGAATCCCGGAGCCGGGCTCGCGGAGAATCAGCTGCTCATCGGCGAGACGCTCGATCGGTATGTTGCTCGCGGTCGCCAGCGGATGGTCGGCCCTGGCCACGATCACCAGCGGGTTCGGGGCGAAGGGAACCGACACCACCTCGCTCTGCAAGTCGTCGAGCCGACCCGCTACATAGATGTCGTCGTCAAGCGCATTGAGCCGCTCGATGATTTGGTCGCGGTTGGTCACCTTGAGCGAGACGTCGATCCCCGGATAATGCTCGCAGAATGCGCCGAGCAGCTCCGGCGCCACGTATTTCGCCGTCGTGATGACCGCGAGACGCAAGCGCCCCCGCTTGAGACCCTTCAGCTCGGCGAGTGCGACCTCGAGGTTGGATAGGGTATTGAGGATGGTGCGCGCGGCGGTATAGACCTCGCGCCCGGTGTCGGTCGGCTCGACGGACCGTCCGATGTGATGGAACAATGGCGTGCCGATGGAGTCGGCAAGCTTCTTGATCTGCATCGAAACCGTCGGTTGAGTCAGGAACAGCTCCTCCGAGGCGCGGGTGAAGCTTCCGAGCCGGACGATGGCCTCGAGTAGCTGTAGCTGGCGCAGTGTGGCATGGCGGACCAGATAGTCCGCGCCGGCGCTCGGCGAGCCGCACCGCGGCTCGCGACGATCCGGCATCGCGTCGTGTCTCAACTCCCCGATGGGGACGCCTCTCGGCTTGCGTCCGGCCACCGGCTCAGGGCCCGTGCCGACGCGCCGGTAGCGCAATTGTCATAGTCATGGGCACCTCTAGCGACGATTCGATTCGCGAACGCCGTTCGTTTCGGCTCTACTCGCTGTCGTCGGGGATCCTTATCACGGGCGGCGGGGGAAAGCCAGGTAATTGGGGATGGCGACGGCCGGGTGTTGCGGCGGGCCGCGGCGCCGCTCGGTTGGTCGTGCGGACGTGCCGAGCGAGGATGCTTTGCTCAGTTTCCCGGCCTACCGCGCCAGCGGTCGATCGAACTTTTCGTGACCGAGGACCGTGACGTCCGCCACGAACACCGTCAGGTGGTGACCCTTTTCGATCAGATCGCTCATGTCGTCAAGCAGTCCCGGAAGACGCTCGGGGGGCAGTATCACCTTGAGAAGCAAGTTGCTGTCCACCCACAGCATGCCCGATTGCTGACCCCCCGACCCGGCGCCGCGCGCCCGGAGAAGGGTATAGCCGCTGGCGCCGCGCTTGCGCACCGAGGCGATTAGACGATCCTCCAAGACATCGCTGGTGATGACAGTGACGAGCTTTTCGGGGAACAGGCGTTGCATGGCGGTGAACCTCAGATGGTTTGACGTGCTAGTCCGCGCTTTGTCGCTCCGCGTCTCGGGATTCCTCTCGCTCGGACGACGACAGGCGCTCACCAAGGGTCAGGCCGAAAAGCCGGATAATCGTTCATTATCCGGCGCCGACGGCCATTTCGGCCAGCCGGTGGTATAGCGGAATTCCTACAACGACATTGAACGGGAATGTGATCCCGAGTGCGAGGGTAAGGTAGAAGGACGGATTCGCCTCGGGCACGGCCAGACGCATGGCGGGCGGTACGGCGATATAGGAGGCACTTGCCCCTAGCACCGCCACCAAGGTGGTCCCGCCGACCCCGAATCCCAGGGCGAAGTGTCCAACCATTACGCCGATGAATCCGCCAATCAGGGGCATCGCAATCCCGAAGGCTCCGAGCACCAGCCCGACCTGCCGGAAATCGCCGAAGCGCCGTCCCGCCTCCATGCCCATCTCCAGCAGGAAGAGGCACAGCATGCCCATGAAGATGTCGTTCGTGAAGGCGTGCAACGAATCCACCGACTTGTCGCTGGCCAGGGCCCCGATGATCATCGAGCCAACCAGCAGCATCACGCTGCCGTTGGTGAAGGCCTCGTGCAGGATTTCGCCGAGCTGTCCGTTCCCGTTGGACGCCGGTTTGCTCGGGGCGGCGGCGTCGTTCCCCGCCGCCGCGGTTCGACTGCGGCTCCAGGTCGCGAGCAGCAGACCGATCACGATGGCGGGAGACTCCATGATCGCCAGCATGATCAACGGGTAGCGCTCGTATTCGATCCCCAGATTACCGAGATAGGCGATCGCCGTGAGAAAGGTGCCCGCGCTGACCGAGCCGTAATGGGCGGCGATGGCGGAGGCGTTGAGCGTGTCCACCCGGCGGGTAGCGACAAGCAGGCCGTAGGCGACCACGGGCAATACGAACCCAAGCACCAGCGCCCACAGGACCGACGCCATTGCCGTGCCGAGCTGCGCCTTGCCGAGCTCGAAGCCGCCGTGCAGCCCGATGGATACCAGCAGATAGATAGAGAGTATCTTCGCCAGGTCCGGCGGGAAACGCAGATCCGATTTGATTACGCGGGCTATGACGCCGAGGGCGAAAAACAACACCGCGGGAATCAGCAGGTTGGAGAGTTGGGACATGGTGGCGCTCGCGTCTCTCGCGGTTGGTGATCGGGTCGCCGGAAAGCGGGATCAGTCCGGCCAGACCCGCCGTCCGCGCTGAAATGGGTCGGGTCTGTCTACTCCGGCGACACCGGGCAGTGGTGTCTTTATCGCGGCTACCGGGGGCGGATCCGACTTTCGAGACGTCGTAGCCGGTGTCTTCGGTTTAGCGGGACGGGACGGGGCCTTGGGTCGGGTCTTCGATTGCGGCGGGGCGTCGGATGCCGGTTGCTCCGTGTTCGCATTCGCAAGCGCACCCGCGTTTTCCGACTCCACGGCGGCAAGAGGGTCAAGCTCCGCGGCATCCGGGGCTGCGCCCGAGGGGTTCTTTGGGGTCGTCATTGCCTCAGACTGTCGTCGTTTGCGGAATCAGGGCATCAAGCTCGGCGGCGAGCCCGTGCATGGCCGCGTCGAGTATCTCCGCGTCCGCGACCAGGGTCATGTTGACGTAGGTACGCCCGAAGCTGATGTCCGGATAGATACCTGCGCGCTCGCAGCTGACGGCGGCTGCATCCAGAAACCTGCGGGTTGCGGCGTAGTCCGGAAGCTCCACCCGGCGCTCCAACCGGGCGGGCCGCGGTCGTTCTGTCCATTGATGTTTCATGGTCGTCTCTCCAGGGTGATGCCGTAATCAAAAATAGGCCCGCGATTCCCGCTGGGTTGGCTGACCTCGGTTTGGGTGTCCCAGCTCGGCCAGCCACTCGTCGATCTCGCGGGCATGATGGATCTCGTCCGTCAGCAGTGATTGGAAAAGGGCCAAGTTTTCCAGATCTCTCATTTGCTCGCAGAAGGTCACGGCTTGGGTGTAGAGGCCGATGATCTCGAGCTCCAGGTCGGCGTCCTGCAGCAGCAGATCCCCCAGGGTACGAGCGACCCCCGCCGGCCTGAGCTGGGACGCATTGGGCGAGACGCCGAGCGCCAGCATCCGCTGAACGATGCGCTCGGCGTGCTGCATCTCCTCCAACATCTCCGCGCGAAGGCGAGCCGCCGCATCGACGATCCCCCATGACCCGACGAGGCTGGCCTGGGTCATGTATTGCTGGACCGCCGTGAGCTCCAGGCTCAGCGCACGGCCCAGGTAGCCCAGGGTTCGGGGGTGCAGTGGTGCTTTTCGCATCGCTCGGATCCCGGTCGTCTCTTAAAATCGGCCGGGACCGACGGGTGCCCGGCGCGGCTTGCTCCAGGCACTCATCAGGCCGCCTGGCCTTCGATCAGGACCGGGCCGCGGCCCAGAATCCCCTCCACCTCGCGGTGTGGCCGGGCGATGATGTGAGCGGCGACCAGTCCGTCACCGACC
>JBGSTR010000338.1:0-1616 GCA_041736365.1 Chromatiaceae bacterium
GCGGCGATGGCGTGGCGGCAATCTGGCGCGACCCCGAGATCCGCGCACTCCTGGCTGCGATCCTGTGCGTCGCCGCAGCACTTTGGCTTCTGGGTCGGCTCACGCCCGCGGATGCGTTGCTGCAGGCCGTTTTCGCGCAGACGACGACCGGATTCGCCAGCGTCGATGCCGCGGAGCTCAACCCCGGGGCAAAGTGGGTGTGCATCCTGTCGATGGCCATCGGCGGCGGGGTTGGGTCGACCGCGGGTGGGGTGAAGCTGCTGCGGGTGCTGATCCTGATCCGGGTGATCCATATCGCGATCATTCGCGCACAACTGCCCCGACACGCGGTCGCGGAGCCCGGGCTCGGCGGTCGCTCGCTCGACCCCCGGCAGGTCGAGCACACCCTGGTGCTGATGGTTCTGTTCGTGCTGGTGATCCTGCTCTCCTGGCTCCCCTTCCTGGCCGCCGGCTACGCGCCGCTGGACGCCCTGTTCGAAGTGGTCTCCGCGGTCGGGACGGTCGGGCTTTCCAGCGGCATCACGTCCCCGCAGCTCGAGCCAGGGCTGAAGATCGTTTTGGGTCTCGACATGCTGCTCGGGCGTCTGGAGATCCTGGCGCTGCTGGTGCTTGTGTATCCTCGAACCTGGTACAAGCGCTGACCGCTACCGTCCGGCCGGGCGCGACGTGCCGGCCCCATCCCGCCGCCTTGACGCTGCCAACAACCAAATCTAGGCTGAATCGCGATTGGGCGCGCACGCACACGGTGGCGCTCAAGCTGGGGCAACGATCGTCCAATCGGGAGGCAGAGATGCGTTTCGTATTCGTCGGCAGCGGGTCCCTGGCGGTGCTCACCGGCCGCATGCTCGCGGAGCGCGGACACGAGGTCGTGATGATCGAGCGGGACCGTGCGTTGATCGACCAACTGAACGACGAGCTGGACGTCGGTTTCATTCACGGCGACGGCACCCGGCCGGCGATCCTGCGCGAGGCCGATCCCGACGCGAGCGACCTGCTGTTCTGCCTCACCGGAGACGATCAGGCGAACATCATCGCCAGCCTGGTTGCCCGCTCGCTGGGCTACCGCCGGGTGGTGACCAAGATCGAGGACCCGGAGCTGGAGCACATCTGCGCCGAGCTGGGGCTGGCGGACTCGCTGGTGCCCATGCACACGGTCGGGCGCTATCTGGCCGACATGGCGGAGGGCCAGGACATCATCGAGCTCTCGGACATCCTGCGCGGCGATGCACGGATGTTTGCGTTCCGGGTCTCCGCGTCCGCGGCCGGGCTGCTCGCCGAGCTCCCGCTCACCGACGACGCGCGCGCCATCTGCGTCTACCGCGACGGCAAGGAATTTCTGTTCGCCAAGCCCGACTTGCGGTTGGAAGCGGGCGACGAGGTGGTGGTGCTGGTGCGCGCCAAGCTTCTGAAGGCGCTACGCGAGCGCTTCGGGGCGAGCGCCGCCGAGTAACATCCGGAGACCGGGACTAGCTCAAGTCCGGCGGTCGATAGGTTGCGGCGCTCTTGCGCGCCGGCCAGCGCACGGGTGTCAGGACATCGTAGTCCGCCTCGAATCCCGCCGCGAGCAGCGGCTCCATCAGCGGCGACTCCAGTGCCGGCAGACCGTCGATGTGGCG
>JBGSTR010000387.1:0-4578 GCA_041736365.1 Chromatiaceae bacterium
ACAGCTACCAGGTAAGCGTTTCGCCCGGCGATTCCGCGGCGCCTGTCCCCGCTTCACCCGCACTGGCTCCTGCCGCGACCGCGCGGGGCACGCCGGTACCTGCTCCACTCGCAGGAACGGTCATCGCGCTCAAGGTCAAGCCGGGCGACACGCTGGCCGCCGGCGACCTGATCCTAATCCTGGAGGCGATGAAGATGGAGACGGAGGTGCGCACGCCCCGCGCCGGCCGGATTGTCGCGGTGGCGGTCAAGGCGGGCGATAGCGTGCGGCTCGGCGACCGCCTGCTGACACTCGAGTGATTGATGGAAGCCCTTAATCAGCTCTGGCAGTCCACGGGGATTGTCAGCCTCACCTGGGGTCAGGTGCTGATGATGGGCGTCGGCGGTGTGCTGATCTATTTGGCGATCGCCAAGAAGCTTGAGCCGCTATTGCTGCTGCCGATCGGCTTCGGTGCAATCCTGAGCAATATTCCAATCGCTGGGATCGGCGGCCCGGACGGCCTGATCGGCATGATCTACCAGGCGGGTGTCGAGACCGGCATCTTTCCGCTGCTGATCTTCATGGGTGTCGGGGCGCTGACCGACTTCGGTCCTCTGATCGCGATGCCCTGGACCCTGCTGCTGGGCGCGGCGGCCCAGCTCGGCATCTTCGCCACTCTGATCGGGGCGATCGCGTTGAACGTGTTGCCGGGTTTCGATTTTTCACTCGCCGACGCGGCCTCGATCGCGATCATCGGCGGCGCGGACGGCCCCACCGCGATCTTTCTGTCGTCCAAGCTCGCCCCCGATCTGCTCGGGGCGGTTGCGGTCGCCGCCTACTCGTACATGGCGCTGGTGCCGATACTCCAGCCGCCGATCATGCGCGCCCTCACCACCCGGGCGGAACGGCGGGTGGTCATGGAGCAGCTGCGAGGGGTTTCGCGGCTCGAGCGCATCCTGTTCCCGTTCGCCGTCCTGCTGCCGTGCGTGCTGTTTATCCCCACGGCCGCGCCGCTGATCGGGATGCTCACCTTCGGCAATCTGTTGCGCGAGTCCGGGGTGGTCGAACGCTTGAGCCGGGCGGCCCAGAACGAGATCATCAACGTGGTAACCATCCTGCTCGGCCTCGCCGTGGGCTCGAAGCTTTCCGCGGACAAGTTCCTCACCGTGGAGACCCTCGGCATCCTGTTCCTGGGGGCGTTGGCCTTCTGTATCGGCACCGCGGCCGGCGTCCTGATGGGCAAGGCGATGCATCGGCTCACCGGCGGCAAGGTGAACCCGTTGATCGGCGCGGCGGGGGTCTCCGCCGTCCCGATGGCGGCGCGTGTGGTTAATAAGGTCGGGCTCGACGAGGACCCGCAAAATTTCCTGCTGATGCACGCCATGGGTCCGAACGTGGCCGGCGTGATCGGCTCCGCGGTGGCCGCGGGCGTGCTGCTGACCCTGGTCGGACCCTGACGCGAATTGACGCGAAGGAATCGCGTCGGGTACATTTGCGCGCTTATGTCGACCGCCCTCCCAGAGAATCTAGACATTTGGCGAGCGGCGCAAACCGGTATGGCCTTCGAGGGCCAGGCCGATTTGGCGCAGATGCCGCGTCTTTCCGAAGTGCTCGCGGGCGCCGACGGACCGGCGAGCTACCGGCTGGAGATCGGCCGCGAAGGCGGTCGGGCGCTGGTGCGGGGTCAGGTCGCGATGAACATGCGACTGATCTGTCAGCGCTGTCTAGGCGAGGTCGCGGTCGCGGTCGATGAGCCGATCGCATTGGCGATGGTGCGCAGCGACGCCGAGGCACGGAATCTGCCCGAAGAGCTGGACCCGTTGTTGGTCGAGGAAGGATCGATTCGGCCACTCGACCTGGTGGAGGACGAGCTGCTGCTGGCGGTGCCGCTCGTCCCGATGCACTGGCCGGCCGTGTGTCGCTTGGCGTACTTGCCGGGCGAGCGCGACCTGGAACAAGAGGCGCCGAAGAAAAGCCCGTTTGCAGCGCTTCGGTCGCTGAAGCGGGATCCATCGGACTAGCTGCCCGGACCGTCCGGCGCGGCGACCAAAAAGTTCGACCAGATTAATTTAAGCGCGTCGGGCACCCGCCGGGCGCGCGGATTCGGAGTAAGAAATGGCCGTTCAACAGAACCGAAAAACCCGCTCCAAGCGCGACATGCGGCGCTCACACGATGCGCTGAGCAAGCCCACCCTGTCGGTGGATGCGACCAGTGGCGAGACCCACCTACGCCATCATGTCTCTCCCGACGGCTTTTACCGCGGACGCAAGGTGCTGGACAAGGGCGAGTGACCACGCGGGCTCGTACCGCCACCGCTCGACCACGGCCCGTTCCCGCCGGGAAGCATTGACCGGTGAGCGAACGTCTCACGATCGCGCTTGATGCCATGGGCGGGGACCATGGGCCGAGAGTCGTAGTGCCTGCTGCACAGCGGTTTCTCAAGGAGCACCCGAGCGTCGACCTGATCCTGGTGGGTGACGAGTCGGCCATTCGTGCCCAGCTCGGCACGGTGGATAGCGCGCGCATCCGCGTGCGGCACGCGAGCCAGACGATTGCCATGGACGAGCTTCCTTCCAAGGCCCTGCGCAACAAGAAAGATTCATCGATGCGCGTGGCCATCGATCTGGTCAAGAACGGCGATGCCCATGCCTGCGTCAGTGCCGGCAACACCGGCGCACTGATGGCGACCGCCCGCTTCGTGCTCAAGACGTTGCCGAGCGTCGACCGTCCCGCGATCATCACGGCCGTACCGTCCTTGCACGGTCACACGCATGTGCTCGACCTCGGCGCCAATGTGGACTGCACGGCCGAGCACCTGTTTCAGTTCGCCGTCATGGGCAGCGAGCTGGTCAAGGCGGTGGAGGGCATCCCGGCGCCGCGCGTCGCGCTGCTGAACATCGGCCAGGAAGAGATCAAGGGCAACGAGCAGGTGAAGGGCGCCCATGAGCTGCTGGCGAGCAGCGAGGTCAACTACATCGGTTACGTCGAGGGCGACGGCCTTTTTCTCGAGGACGTCGACGTGGTGGTGGCCGATGGTTTTGTCGGCAATGTTGCGCTCAAGTGCAGCGAGGGCGTTGCGAAATTCGTCCGGCACTCGCTCGGCGAGCAGTTCAAGCGCAATTGGTACAGCAAGCTGGCCGGATTGATTGCGCTGCCGATCCTCAAGAGTTTTCGCGCGACCATGGACCCGCGGCGCTACAACGGCGCCAGCCTGCTCGGATTGCGCGGAATCGTGATCAAGAGCCACGGCGGTGCGGACGCGGTCGCGTTCGAGAGTGCCATCCGGATCGCCGTGAAGGAGATCCACGCCAACATTCCCAAACGAATCGCCGAGCAGGTGGGCAGACACCTGGACGTCGGCCAGCACAGGGCGACGGCCTGATGATCTACTCACGCGTCCTGGGTACGGGCGGCTATCTCCCGAAACGGGTGATGACCAACGCCGAGCTGGAAACCATCGTCGATACCACCGACGCCTGGATCCAGGATCGAACCGGCATCCGCCAGCGCCACATCGTATCCGAGGGCGAGGCGACGGTGGACCTCGCGGAAGGCGCGGCGCGGCGGGCGATCGAGGCCGCTGGAATCGAGCCGGCCGACCTCGACCTCATCGTGGTGGCGACCACCACGCCGGATCAGTTCTTTCCCAGCACCGCCTGTCTGCTGCAGCAGCGACTCGACATCCACGGCTGTCCGGCCTTCGACGTGCAGGCGGTCTGCACCGGCTTTGTCTACGCCCTGAGTGTCGCCGACAAGTTCATCCAGACCGGCTCCGCGAAGCGGGCGCTGGTGGTCGGCGCCGAGGCGTTCTCCCGCATCATCGACTGGACCGACCGCGGCACCTGCGTGCTGTTCGGCGACGGAGCCGGCGCGGTGGTGATCGAGGCAGCCGACGAGCCGGGGATCATCTCCACCCATTTACATGCCGATGGTGCCTACAAGGACCTGCTGCAGGTCCCCGGCGGCATCGGCAACGGCGACCGCAACGCGAGCTACGTCGAGATGCGGGGCAACGAGGTCTTCCGGGTGGCGGTCACTACACTCGGTCGCATCGTCGACGAGACCCTCGCGGCCAACGGGATGGAGAAATCCGACATCGATTGGGTCATCCCGCATCAGGCCAACATGCGCATCCTTCAGGCGATGGCCCGCAAGCTGAGTCTGCCGATGGAGCGGATTATCGTAACGGTCGCCGAGCACGGCAACACCTCCGCAGCCTCGATTCCGCTGGCGTTCGACGTGGCCGTTCGCGACGGGCGTATCCGCCGCGGCGACACGCTGTTGCTCGAGGGATTTGGCGGCGGCTTCACCTGGGGCTCGGCGCTACTTCGTTTCTGACAGCCGCACCGGTCATGCCTGAACACTTCGCCGCCTTTTTCCCCGGTCAGGGCTCCCAGTCCGTCGGCATGCTCGACGCGCTTGCGGCCGTTTATCCCGAGGTCCAGGAGACCTTTCGGGAGGCCTCCGACGTCTTGGGCAGGGACCTCTGGGCGCTGGTCAGCGCCGGGCCCGGCGATGAGCTGAATCAAACCCAAAACACCCAGCCCGCGATGCTGGCCGCCGGAGTGGCGGTATGGCGATGCTGGCGCCGCGCGGGC
>JBGSTR010000421.1:0-2229 GCA_041736365.1 Chromatiaceae bacterium
TCCGCCGGGTTCGCGAGGCTCTGGATGACGACGGAGCTGCCGTTCGTCAGCGAGAGCGAGCCGATGCCCTCCTGCCCGACCTGGACGCGCGCCGTGTCGCCGCGCACGAGCAGGGAGCCACTATCGAAGGTCGCGGTACCAGACGCACCGGCGCGCCGGCCGAGGTTGAAGTTCTCCCCCGACCCGGCGCTCTCCGCCTCCGGCGTTTCGTCGATCAGCTCGATCGCGCCGCCGTTGCGGACCACGAGCGAGCCGGGCCCGTCCCGGCCGACACCGAAGCTCACGCCGCTGCCGGCTTTGAGCGAAGGACTGTCGATCAGCTGAACGAGCCCACCTTCGATCCTTGTTGACCCGCCGGCCGCAGCGGCACCCTGGCTGCGTTCCAACTCCGTTAGGCCACCGACGACCAGAGCAGGAGCCTCTGTTGCCGAGGGGTCATCAAGTATCACGGTCGAGCCCGTCTGTATCTCAATCGATCCAAGCCCAACGCCGCCGACGCGTACCCTCGTGGGACCAATGTTTACTTCGCCGTCGACAATGATCCCACTGAGGGTCAGCGAACCAGTGAACAACCCATCCGCAGTGAAGCTAAGCGCGGCCACCCAGTCCGGGCCAGTGCCCGTTCGGGTGATCGCCTCCAGGCCGACCCCAGAGATCCGAAATCGTGACACTGGGCTATCGAAAAAGTACTCCCCCATTGGACACACCTCACCAACTGCCTTCCAACGACCATCTTCCAGTAAATCTACTGTAAATGTGTCACTTGAATCCCCAAGATATGGCATGATCACTGACAAGAATAAAGGGTCTCCCGTTCCTGCAGAATATTCATAGGTTGTCGCCCGTGGCGGGTCGATCAGAACTGGCCTTCCGCCTACAACATTTGTTGAGAATTCATAGTCGTTGCCGATGCTCGATTTCTGAGTAACTGGATACTTATGACCAGAGTAGCTCTCTCCGCTCTCAAGTTCCTTCAATATACGCCTCTGGTCTCCAATATAAATGAATCCTAGATTTTCGTCGCGTTCTCGAATCGCCTCGGCGAATACACGGACGCCACGTGCTGTCTCAGTGTTAAGTAGACCAAGTGCAACGTTGTTCCATATTCCAGCTAGACGGGAAACTGTTGCAGCAGCAGTGCCTTCAATCGATTGTCCAAGTCCACGGACGAAATCCTCGACATTTCCACTCTCGACGAAGTTTTGTACCATAGAAGCTACGGCTCCAGGATCGACAAAGTTTTGAAGGCCAGCGAGGAGCTTCTCAAGCCGACCATGAAATGTTGGTTGATCGCGGTCTGGGAAAGGATCAAGATCGCCAAGTCTCGTTATCTCAAGACGAAGACCGCCGACATTGTCATCGTAGATCGAATCACGGATCGCGAAAGCTACGTTTTCGCGCTTGTCCAGATCAAAAAATGACTGGATTCGCATGCGCGATCGCCGTACCCGGGCTTCCATACCTGCCGGAACCCTGACCAAAGCTTGCGCCACCCGATGTCGTCGCGGACCATGCGCTCAGCCAGCCGCGAAACTCTCCCGTAAAGGGATCGACGCCGGTGGCTCCTCCCCACGCATTCCATCCTCCGCCGACGACCGCAACCTCGTACTCTCCAGGCTCGAGCGCTACGATTGTGGAGGAGCCCGTCGAGCCGACGTTGATTACAGCTGCCTTCACAACCCCACTCAGCGCAGTCATCCCGAGCAGCGCGCCCGTGAGCCATCCCCGCATCGACATTCCCCCGCGTCGTCCTGACGCACGGTGCGCACATCTGCGGGGGGGCAATGAGTTCGATTTCGCAGGTGGATCGACCACGCTCCTCGAAGGAGAACGCGCTTCCGCGGCCTGGTTGGATCCGCGAGCATCGTGCGCCTCTACTTGGCATCGCCAAAGCTGGACCGCCGCTCATCGGGCGTGGCTCGCCCCGCGGTTGCGTCGTCATCGACGCTCGGGCCGAGGAGACGATGGAATAGGAGTGATGCCCTAGCAGTGGATCGCTCCGACGACCTTGCGGACCACAGCAGGACCGTCTAGCCAAGTCCTAGCTAAGGAAGGGCGCGGATGACTGTGCAGGTCAAGATGCACCAGGCCAAGACGCGGCTGTCGGAGCTGGTGGAGCGCGCGCTGCGCGGCGAGGAGGTGATCATCGCCCGCGACGAGCAGCCAGTGGTGCGTCTGGTTCCAATCCGTGCGCCCGACCATCCCCAGCCCGGGGGGATGGCCGGCGAG
>JBGSTR010000456.1:0-12063 GCA_041736365.1 Chromatiaceae bacterium
AGCCCTGCTCGCGGGGCTCGGTTGGTTCGGCGACAGCTTGTTCGAGTGGATCACCGACGTCGGCCGCTGGCTCGACGGCGGTATTGTCGAAGACTGGCTTCCAACCCACCGCCTGATCGCCGTCGGGCTGTTCGCGCTCCAGCTTGGCGTGCTCTGGTGGCTGGCCAGCGGCGCACAGCGCGCGTACCGCCCGCGGGTCGGGTCGGACCGATCCCCGGCGCCGGTACGCGGGCTGATTCTGTATCTGAGCCACCTCGCCATTGCCGAGAAGCTCGCGGAGCTGGAGGCCGGCGCCGACGGCATAGCGGGCATCGAAGACTTCCGCCAGCGCTACGGCACCCTCAACTGGCGCATGCCCCTGGAGGCCATCGCCTATCATCTCGCCCGGCTCGAGGAGGTCATCGTCATCACCTCCGAGGGCAAGGGTGGCAGCACCAAGCAATGGCGTACCTTCAAGCGCGTGGTCGCCGCTTGCTTCCCAACCGCGCGAGCGCGTCTGCGCTTCATTGGTGAGCTCGACAGCCGCTATCAGCCCGGTCTGGATTTCGAGGATGTCGGTACGGTTTCCAAGGCAACCGATGCGTCCTATTGGGCGCTGCGTGACGCCGGCATCGGAAACGCCGACATCCTCATCGACATCACCGGCGGGCAAAAGCCGAATGCCGTCGCGGGCACCGCGATCGCGCTCGCGGAAGGCCGCCGTATTCAATACGTGGCCTGCGACCACGACACCCACCGATGCCACCTGAGCGTTTACGACGTTACCTACGATAGCTGACGGGCGGTTCCCGGGCACGATCTTGGATCCGCGGTTGAGTAGCCGATAGCGGGCGGAGAGTCCCGGTGTGCCCGCCGCAGTCCGCGACTCTTGAGCGCGGAAGCTTGAGACCGGCCGGTCGAAACGCCGGGATGATTGCGGATGCGCAATGCCATCGGGGTCGCTACCCGATAGTTTCTCTCGGGAATCAGCCCGGGCCAACGGGTCCGCCTTTCCGACTCCACCCGAGAGAATCCGCCAATGGACAGTTTTACCCGCAACTACAGCATAGGGCTCGGCGCCTTGGTGCTGGCCCTGTCCGCCCTCTGGATATACTCCGCCTGGGCACCCCGCGTCTGGGAAATCAACGACCTGCTCGAATCGCAGCCCGTGATCTCGGACTACCCCTATCAGTTTCGCTTGCGGAGTCTGGACAACGGGGTCGCCACCATCTCCACGCCGCGCTCCTTCGATGTGCCGGCGATCCAGTTCCTCGCCGTCGTTCAACCCGGTCTGGCCGGTCTGGCCCAGGACGACCCGCGCGTGATCGCGGCGCAGCAGCGGCTGGTCGATGCGCAGAAGCGCGCCATGGAAGTGGTTCAGTCGCAGCCGGACGTCAAAAGGGTGGCTTGGGAGCTGGACGTGCGCTGGCTTGAGGACCACGGGGTCCATGCCACCGCGGCGCCCTATTGATCTTTGACGCCAATCGATCGCGTTTCGCGTCCCGACCGGAAGGGTTGGCCCGACGTTTCAAGCGCCGTAAGCAATAAGAAAAATGGGACGGTCCGAGAGTCGTACCGCTCGCACCTCGAGCTGATCAATGCCGGGCAGGCATTTGGCCAGTCTCCCTGGATCGCTCAATGCATCGGATAGATAAAAAGAATCGTCCACCGCGTTGACGCGTATGGGGTTGCATCAACACAATCGCGTCCGCCCCGGATCGCGCGCACCTCGGAAGGATCTTCATGTCTGAAAAGGGCGCCGCGCTCGCCTCACGAGCGCGCGTGGATTCTCGTGAGCGCCTTCAATTCGCCGGGGATCACGTCCCCGGGGTTCCGTGCACCCTTTTTCCATCCACACTCAGGAATGCCCAATGCAGCAAGACTCGGTCGACGCCATCAAGGCGCATCCGCGGTATCAGGAGCTCGTGCGTTCACGCACGCGTTTCGCCTGGACCCTGACCGTCATCATGTTGGCGATCTATTACGGATTCATCCTCACCGTCGCCTTCGCACCGAAAGTACTGGCCATCCCGCTTTACGCCGGTGCCGTGACGACCATCGGGATCCCGATCGGCGTCGCCATCATCGTCTCGGCCTTTGTCCTGACAGGGATCTATGTGGCGCGGGCCAACGGTAAATTCGATGCCCTGACCAAGGCCATCCGCGAGGAGCTGCAATGAAACGCTTCGCCATTTGGGGCGTGCTTGTCGCCCTGCTGATCCCTTTCGTGCTTGCCGCGGCACCCGCACTCACCGGCGCCGTCGAGCAGCAGGCGACCAACTACACGGCCATCTATATGTTCCTGGCCTTCGTCGTGGCGACCCTGGGCATCACCTACTGGGCAGCCAAGCGCACGCGCAGCGCCAGCGACTTCTACACCGCCGGGGGCGGCATCACCGGATTCCAGAACGGTCTGGCCATCGCCGGCGACTATATGTCCGCGGCCTCCTTCCTGGGGATCTCGGGTCTGGTGTTCGCCTCCGGCTACGACGGCCTGATCTACTCCATCGGCTTTCTCGTTGGCTGGCCGATCATCATGTTCCTGATCGCCGAGCAGATCCGCAATCTGGGCAAATTCACCTTCGCCGACGTCAGCGCCTACCGCTTCGGCCAGACTCCGATCCGCACCATGGCCGCCGTCTCCTCGCTGGTCGTCGTCGCCTTCTATCTGATCGCGCAGATGGTTGGCGCGGGCAAGCTGATCCAACTTCTGTTCGGTCTGGACTACTGGATCGCGGTGGTCGCGGTCGGCATCCTCATGATGGTCTATGTCATTTTCGGCGGCATGACCGCCACCACCTGGGTGCAGATCATCAAGGCCGCACTGCTGCTCGTCGGTGCCACCTTCATGGCGTTCGCGGCGCTCTCGCACTTCAACTTCTCGCCCGAGGAGATGTTTAAACAGGCGACCGAGCACCACGGCAGCGGCGGCGCCATCATGGGTCCCGGCACCTTGGTCACGGACCCGATCAACGCCATCTCGCTCGGTCTGGCGCTGATGTTCGGCACCGCCGGACTACCGCATATCCTGATGCGCTTCTTCACCGTGCCGGACGCCAAGGAGGCGCGCAAATCGGTCTTCTACGCGACCGGTTTCATCGGCTATTTCTACATCTTGACCTTCATCATCGGCTTCGCGGCGATCGTGTTGCTCACCCAGCACCCCGACTGGTTCAAGCCGGATGCCCTGGTCGACGGGGTCATAAAGGATCCCAAGGGTCTGATTGGCGGTACCAACATGGTCGCGATCAAGCTCGCGCAGGCGGTCGGCGGCGATGTTTTCCTGGGCTTCATCTCGGCCGTCGCCTTCGCCACCATTCTGGCCGTGGTCTCGGGTCTCACACTGGCCGGCGCTTCGGCCATCTCGCATGACCTATATGCCAGCGTGATCGCGCGCGGACGCAGCAACGAGACCACCGAGATTCGCGTCTCCAAGGTCGCAACCTTTGTCCTCGGGTTGGTCGCGATCTGGCTCGGCATCGCCTTCGAGACCCAGAACGTCGCCTTCATGGTCGGTCTGGCCTTCGCGGTCGCCGCGAGCGCCAACTTCCCGGTCCTGATCGCCTCCATTTTCTGGGGCAAAATGACCACCCGCGGCGCCGTGGTCGGCGGTTTGGTCGGGCTTATCAGCGCGGTAGCGCTGACCGTGATCTCCAAGGCGGTGTGGGGCGACGTGCTCGGTCATACCGGCGCCGACGGCAAGCCGGTAGGGCTGATCATGCTGAACAACCCCGCAATCATCTCGATGCCGCTTTCCTTCTTCTTCATCTGGCTGGTTTCGGTCCTCGACCACTCCGCTCGGGCCAAGACCGACCGTGCCGCCTTCGACGCGCAGAGGGTACGTTGCGAGACAGGCATCGGGGCCGAGGGAGCGGCGAGCCACTGAGTCTGACGGACAGGGGCCGGGTGGGAGACCATCCGGCCCCTACTCCCCGGCAGAGATCGGAAGGAAAGAACTACGCCCCCTGACATGCTCGCCGGGATCAACGGTCGCTTTCCGCTCGATGGTGGTCGGGCGCGCGATGGCGACGCTCGCCGCCACCCCCGGTGCGCCTCGGTAGTCGGCGCGTGCCGGTCAAACCGGGAACGCAAGCACCCCGAGGATCGGAAGCTTGCTTATAGCCATGTCTCAACGACTGGCCAGACCGGTTTCGTACCAGCCTTTGGTTCGGTTGACGATCCGGACCACCAGCAGCATCACCGGCACCTCGATGAGCACGCCCACCACCGTGGCCAGTGCTGCACCCGACTGGAAGCCGAAGAGCGAGATGGCCGCCGCCACCGCGAGCTCGAAGAAGTTGGAGGCGCCTATCAAGGCCGAGGGACAAGCGACGCTGTGCTTTTCGCCGACCTTGCGATTCAACCAATAGGCCAGGGCGGAGTTGAAGAATACTTGGATGAGGATGGGCACGGCCAGCAGGGCGATGATGAGTGGCTGGCGAATGATGGCCTCGCCCTGAAAGGCGAACAGCAGCACCAGGGTGGCGAGCAGGGCGATGATGGAGGCGTGGCCCAGGGTGGCCAGGGTTGCGTCCAGTATTGCCTGCCCCTGTTTCAGCAGCGCCTTGCGCCAGACCTGGGCGAGCATCACCGGAATGACGATGTACAGCACCACCGAGGTGAGCAGGGTGTCCCAGGGCACCGTGATCGCCGACAGTCCCAGCAAGAGGCCGACGATGGGGGCGAAGGCGAAGATCATGATGGTGTCGTTGAGCGCCACCTGGGACAAGGTGAAGTAGGGGTCGCCGTCCGAGAGCCTGCTCCAGACAAACACCATCGCCGTGCAGGGCGCGGCCGCCAACAGGATGAGGCCGGCGACATAGCTGTCGAGCTGCTCCGCCGGCAGCCAGGGCGCGAACCAGTGGCGAATGAACAGCCAGGCGAGCAGGGCCATGGAAAAGGGCTTTACGGCCCAGTTGACGAAGAGCGTTACGCCGATGCCCCGCCAGTGCTCCTTCACCTGATGCAGGGCGCCGAAGTCGATCTTCATGAGCATCGGGATGATCATCACCCAGATCAGCAGTCCCACGGGGATGTTGACCCGGGCGACTTCCATCCGTCCAAGGGCCTGGAAGGGTGCCGGAACGAGCTGTCCCAACGCGACGCCGGCGACGATGCACAGGGCGACCCACAGGGTGAGCCAGCGCTCGAAGAGGCTCATCGGGGCGCCGGCGGCCTGTTTGACTGCGATCTCGCATTGGGAAGTCATCGGCGGCTCTCGGTTGGATGTTTCAGGCGGGGGCGCGCGGGCTCGCGGAGTCGGCGTAGTCGAGCAGCTCCGGGAGCTGCGCGACGTAGGCGCGGATCTCATCGCGCACGCGACGGTAGACCGCCAGTCGCACCTGTGTGCCCTGGCCCTCGGCAAGTCGCGGCGGATCGTTGAACATGCGGCGAATGGTCTTGACCTTGGACGGGAAGGTCGGGCAAACATCGGCCGCCTCGTCGCAGACGAGTATGGCGGCATCGATGTCTTGTGTCAGGAACGCCGACACCCGGTGGGTTTCCTGGTAGGCGATGTCGACACCCGCTTCCTTCATGACCTGCACGGCGAGGGGGTCGACATGGGGCTTTGGCTCGATGCCCGCGGAAAAGGGATTGAGCTTGTCGGCGTGTAGGTGCCGCGCCCAGCCCTCGGCCATTTGACTGCGGCAGCTATTGCCCCGGCAGATGAAGATTACGTTCAGTTTTCGGCTCATCGATAGGCTCCGTGGATTGGCATTGTGCTAATTCATTCGGGCACCGTCGCGGGACGATCCGAGCCCCAGCGCCTCGCGCACCGCAGGCACGAGCCGAGCGCGGATCTCGTCGCGCACCTTGAGGTAGCTCTCCAGCGGCTCGCCGCGGGGATCGTGGAACGGCAGGTGGATGGACCTCGCCGGACGGGGAAACACCGGGCAGGTCTCCTTGGCGTTGTCGCATAAGGTCACTACCAGGTCGATGGACTCGTCGATCACCGCATCCACGTCCTTGGGGTGCAGACCCTCGGTGGGCAGGCCCGCATCCTTCAGCGCCGCGATCGCGCCGTCGGCCACCTTGGGTTGCGGCTGGGTGCCCGCCGACAGGGCACGCACCAGGCCTGCCAGGTCGTGATTGAGCGCGACTTCGGCCATTTGGGAGCGGCCGGAGTTTCCGGTACAGAGGACGAGGACGGTCTTGACTGGATCGGTGCTCACGCGGATTTCTCCTTCTCGCAATCGATGGTCTGGGGGGAGCACATGGCTGCATCGCCGCCGCAGCAGTTCTCGCTCAGGTAGCCGATCACCCCATGCATGGCCTCGAAGTCCGCCACGTACCGCACAAAGCGTCCTTCCTGTCGGCCATGCACCAGCCCGCCTTGGGATAGGGTCTTGAGGTGGAAGGACAGCGTGGCGGCGGGCACGCTCAGGGCCTCGGCGAGTTGGCCCGCCACCAGCCCGGCCGGGCCGGCCTGGACCAAGAGGCGGAAGACGGACAGCCGGGTCTCCTGGGCCAGGGCAGCCAGGGCTTGAACCGCAGCGGCGGATTTCATTTCACCTTTCCAATAATGTCGAAACGATGCATAACATATCCGAACGCCTTCGATGCGGCAAGGAGCGAATTCGCGGCGCGGCGATCGGGCACCTGCCCGCGTTGCTCGCGCAGCTGCCGAGCCTCGCAGGGGTCGTGCAGGCGTTTCGGAAAGGGGGTCGCCGAGCGGCAGCTCGTCCGTGTCGGGCCGGTAAAGGTTGCGGACGGGGCGGCGGCCCCGTCCGGCGTGATGCAGGGCGCGACTGTGCGGTCTCAGGTGTTCAGGAACCGTCGCCGTTTGAACGATACGGTGCGCTTGTAATCTTTCATGGACCCGACCTTGCGGATGTCCGCCCATGTGCCCTTGTAGTACGGGATCAGATTGCGGTCGGGTCTCAAGGCCCACGCCCAGTCGGGGGAACGCACCGCCATCCTGGCAGTGCTGGCGACCCACGACTATGCGATGGCGACCACTGCGGCGGCCTTGGGTGTCAGCCGCAAGACCCTATGGCAGAAGATGAAGCGGTATGACGGCGGTGCGACGCGGCGGCCGCCGCTTCCGGGCTACCCGGGTCGCGTCGCACGGAGTGAACTTTGCCGAGCCAGAAATCGTTTGATCACCGGGATCGATCGCCATCGAGTGGCTAAGTTGACAGTGCCATCGCTCGAGCCCCGCGAGTCCGCATCAGTGGCCGTTCTCGCGGGGCCGTCGCGCAGCGGTCGTTGTGCTGCCCACCGAGGCGGCGCCGGCCCGGCCGGCGGTCCGTAAGATCAGCGGATGCGCAGAATGGTCAGCTCGACTACCGGATTGCGCCAGTCGAACATCGCCGGGTCTAGACCACCCGGGCCGCCGATTCCGTGAATGCCGGCGTGGACATGAATGAATCCCTCGCCGTTCGTATCGATGCCCACCCCGGTCATCGGGTCGTCGTCCGTGGCGCCGAGCGCGCCCACCGTGGCAGCGCTCTCGGTATTGGCTTCGCTGCCGGCATCATAGCCCGTGGCATCGACCCGAACGGTATCGCCGATTCCACTTGGCAGGCGCACACCGCGCACGGCATAGAATGCGTCGTTGGTGGCGCCGAGCATGGCTGCGGCGCTCAGGTACCTTGCGCCACGGGATGCGCTGATGATCAGAGTATTCGACTCGCCGGGCATCAGCACGGGCGGCGTTCGATCCGTCGCAAGCACTTGCGTGTCCCGGACGCCCCGCGCCGACTGCACCGCGTCGTGCAGCGGAACCGGATAGCCGGTCTCGGCGACCGTTGCGATTCCGAAGTAGAGATCGTAGCCAGGATCGCCCGGCACCGGTGTGGGGCCGAGGTCGAACAGCCGGAACGCACCGGTGTGCGTCGCAATCACGGACGGCGCCACCGGCTGCCCCAGGGTGGCATTCGTGACCGTCACACGGTACATCCGCTCCCCCCGATCCTGCTTCGCCAGGGCTTCGGGTGTCGCGGTGATCGCGGTAAGCGCGAGCATCCCGCCGAATAGAGCAGTCTTTGTAGTCGAAAGGTTCATCTTCAGGTCTCCCGTGTCGTTGGCCGATTGCATGTCCGCTCGTCCGAGCGTATGGACGACACTAGCAAGCGGTTGTCACGCGCTGATCACGCAATCTTCACAACGAGGTCCCGACGTGATCGAAGAGGTGAAGGCCCGGAGCCGATGGCGGAGCGAGTATCGAGACGGTATCGGCATCAGCCTATGGTCCGTTGGGTCGGGCAGGGTTGGTCAACAACGACAAGACCGGGGAAGTCGAGCCGCTCGAGGTGGCGGCAGGCGTTGTTTCGAGCGGACAAGGCGGCGGAGCCCTAGCGAAACGCCAAGTCTGATCCCGACTCGACCTCGGCTCAGTCTTGTGGGTACCAGACCGGCAAGGAGAAGATGACGGCGGTACCGACACCCATCCGACTCGTCACCTCAACCTTGCTGTCGTGCAGATCAAGGATTCGCCGCGTGATCGCAAGCCCCAGCCCGGCGTGCCGAGCATCGCCGTCGCTGCCACGGGCTTTGAAGAAGCAGTCGAATACTTGGCGGAGGTCCTCCGGAGGGATCCCGCGTCCGGTGTCGCCGACCTGTACACCGACGGTTTGTCCCTGCAGCCGGGTCGTGACGCTGATCGTCCCGGCGGCCGGCGTGTGCTCGATGGCGTTGTCGATCAGATTCTCCAGCACCCGCTCGATGAGCCCGATGTCGGCCTTCACCAATGGCAGATCCGGCGCCCCCATGAGCTCCAAGCCGACCCCT
The DNA here is from genome assembly GCA_041736365.1 of Chromatiaceae bacterium. Lineage (GTDB taxonomy): Bacteria > Pseudomonadota > Gammaproteobacteria > Chromatiales > Chromatiaceae > JBGSTR01. The sequence continues at coordinate 8,713 of JBGSTR010000456.1, forward strand.
TTTCGTTGGGCGGCCAGTCGATACTTTTGCACGACGTCCTGCGCCAGGTCGCCGATGGATACCGGCTCGATGGAGGGCCGTACGTCCCGTGCGTCGAGCTTCGCCAGCTCGAACAGGTCGTCGATCAGACGGCGCAGCCGCAGGCTGTGGCGCAAGGCAACCTCCAGATACTCGACCCGCTGGGCGCGAGCCAGACCGTCCTCCTTCATCCTCAGGGTTTCGAGGTAGCCGTGCAGGGAGGCCAGCGGGGTGCGGAGGTCATGGGAGACTTGCGCCACGAGCTGTCGGCGCAGGTTGTCCTTCTCGGTCAGTGCCTGGATCTGGTCTGTAATGCGGTGGGCCATGGCCTCGAAGGTACGGCTGAGGCGGTCGATTTCGTCGCCGGTGCCGGCGTCTTTTCCGGCGGGTTGCTGGACGAGCGTAGTGAAGTCGCTCTCTCGAAAGAGGCCCATGGTCCGGCCGAGGCGCTCGATACGACGAGTGAGCAGCCGAAAGAGCACAAGACCCAGCATCAGACCCAGTCCCAGACTGACGGTGACCGCCCAGCCGCTCAGGCGCAGGAAATAGCTTTGCTGGATCAGGGCATCCACCTGGTCGAGCTGCTCGCCCCTCAGGATGACATACAGGTAGCCGTTCGGTGCCTCGGGGGAGGGTACGGGCGTCACGGAGAACGCCTTGCGCCGGTCGTGGCTTCGCGGGTCGTCGCCGAGGAGCGGGAAGCTGGGCTTTCCTTCCAGGAAACGCCGTATCGGCTCGATGGATACGCTGCGACGCTTCACCTTGCCTGGATCGGCGGAGTAGGCAAGGATAGTCCCGCCGGCATCGAGCAGGTAGATCTCGATACTGGGGTTGATCACCATGTAGTAGTGAAAGGTCTCCTCCAAGGCGGCCTGATCGAGCCTGCCCTTCTGAATCAGATTGCGGTCGGTCACCAGGTTCTGAGCCAGGTCCCGGTTGAACCGCTGATTCACCTCTTGGAGATAGTGTCGGGTGGCGGCGAGGGTGAGCGCGGCAAACAGGATGCCGACCACGACGAGCAGCCCGGCGAGGGCGAGCGAAAGCCTGGCATACAGGGTGCGAGGCACGTCCTATGCGTCCGCGATCTTGTACCCGACGCCCCACACGGTCAGGATGTAGCGCGGTTTCGCCGGATCCGACTCGATCTTGGCCCGCAGGCGATTGATGTGGGAATTGACCGTGTGCTCGTAGCCTTCGTGGCTGTAGCCCCAGACCCGGTCGAGGAGCTGGGTGCGGGTGAACACCCGCCCGGGCTGCCGGGCGAAGTGCAGCAGCAGGTCGAACTCCCGCGCCGTTAGGGTCACCTCCCGCCCGCCTAGGTTGACGCGCCGTTTGCCGACGTCGATGGTCAGGTCGCCCTGGCGAAGCGTCTCGGCGACGGACCCGCTGGATGCTTGCTCTTTGAGTGCATCGGTGCGGCGGAACAGGGCCTTCACCCGCGCGAGCAGCTCCGGGACACTTAACGGTTTGCTCACATAGTCGTCGGCGCCCATCTCAAGCCCGACCACGCGGTCGACCTCGGACGACTTGGCGGTGAGCATGAGGATGGGGACGTAGTCCGCACCCGTCCGCAACGTCCGACAGACGTTCAGACCGTCGACGCCGGGCAGCATGATGTCCAGAATGACCAGATCGTAGGAGCGGGCTCGGAAGCGGCGCATTCCCTCCTCGCCGTTGCCCGCAACGTCGACCTCGCATCCGATGTCCTGGAGATGCAGCCGCACCAGATGCGCGATGTCGCTGTTGTCTTCGACGATGAGTGCACTGTGTTTCATGGCGAGAGCATTTCCAGCGCCAACGCGCAAACCGGGCCCGGCCGTTAAGACCGGGCTCGCGCCGGCTTTCATTCGCGGCGCCCCGCGTTGGGGAAACGCCGATCAATACCTTCCCGGCAATCGATCAGCCAGCGGACCAAGAGGACCGACTTCCGGGTCACCCCTGGCCCGGACCGAGATTCAACAAGTCGGCGTTTCCTTAGGGGCGGACGCGTTGCGGCCCGAGCCGGTCGCCCGGGATTTTCCGCACCAAGGTTCGGCGGGTAGTGACCTGAAAACCCGGGCAAGGCGACGCCGGCCGGGGTGAAGGCCGCGGGAACAAGAGATCAGAACGGCATGAGCCGCTCGGCGTTCGTATAGCGGAAGGGGCCGCCGCGCTCGGCGCGGAGGGCGGGGCGCCGGGAGCGGTGCCAAGCGGGAAGGCGGTCCATTTCCTGCGGATTGAGCAGGAGGGATTTCGCCTGCTTCACCCAACCGATCGAGCCGTCTCGGCCTTCTTCGCGCGGGAAAACTTCGGGCGCCAGACGCCCAGCACGACGTTTACGGCGGCAACGAACAACAGCACCCATAGGGAGCCCCATTCCGCCTGCATGGAGCTGGCGAGCGCGCCGACATCGATCTCACCGGCCAGCGCCCGAGCACTAAGCGCGGCCTCGCGCTGCATCGGTCCCTGGACCGCCAGTAGACTGCCCTCGAAAGTGATGATGCCGGTGGCGAGCTTCATCCACACCCAGCCGGAATTGTGAAACGCCGGCGTAACCGCCATCGAGACCAGTCCGCTGACGAGCACCACGGCCATCGACGGTAGGAAAAGCCGCTCTGCGATGCCGCCCATGGCGGCGCGGATGCTCGCATACTCGGGCAGCGAGGTCGGCTCCGGCGTGAAGGATAGCGTGACCAAGAGTGCCGCCATCGCCCCCATCATGCCGATGGCGCCCATGGTGTGAAGGAATTTGAGCAGGCGTCGCATGGTTGTGTCGTGCTTCGGTGGAAACGGCCGGAAGTCTAACAACGATCCAGTGCGCTGCCCAAGGCCCAAGGCGCGCGCCCGGGCTCGGGCTTGGCTCAGTCGCCGACCACCGGAAAGGTGAGGGCGATGGCCCAGGCGAACGCCAAGCCGACGGCCAGGGCTCCCACCAGGGGATGCCAAACGCGCCGGTAAATCCAGCCGTCGATCACGCCGTAGAGCAGGAAGAAGAGCAGGATGGCCGGGACGATGATGATTAGGAAGAACAGCTCGTTGAGGTTCAACACCACGGCCGCCAGCAGCGAGAGTAGAAACAGCGTCCGCGTGAATACCGCGGCACCACGCGCCGTCCCCGGTCCGCGAGTCAGCCAGCCGTCGGCCGCAAAGTAGGCCCAGGTGCCGGGCAGAATGCCCAGGATCAACCAAGCGCGCGTAGTTCCGGGCAGGAAGGCGGTGAAGTAGCGGTCAAGCGGAACGGCGATCGCCAGCACCAGGTAGGCGCCGGCGAGTAGGGTCGCGACGATCAGCCCCGGCCAGAGAACCGCCCCCTGCACCGCCCCGCGCTCCGCTGCCGGCTTCGGGGATCGCCGG
>JBGSTR010000567.1:0-7397 GCA_041736365.1 Chromatiaceae bacterium
CGCGGCGGTCGGCGGGTGTTGGGCGGGCGTCCCTGGCGCATGGGTTTCTCCGAGCTCGACGGACGCGTGATGGAGGCGCCGACAATGGCTGCCTGGAATGTCTGCGGCACCCGCCGCCGCCGAACGAGCTCGGCTGGGGTGACCGCGGCGGACCTCAAATCTCGGCGACGATCCGATCGTAGAAGGCCAGAAAGTCGTCGGGGGTGTCGCCGGCGCGCCACTCGATCGCGGACCGCGGATGCTGGTTGAGCTGCCCGGTGATGTTGTAGGGCACCATTGGCCCCCACTCGATCTCGCGGCGCAACGGCAGCATGTAGTTCTGGATCACGTCGATGATGGGACGCACGTTGAACTTCGGGTTCCGGAGAAATCCGAGCAACAACTCGGTGTGACAGTTCCCCGCACCACGGCCGAAGCCGAAGATGGTCGAGTCGACCCGGTTGCAGCCGAGGATGATGGCCTCGATCGTATTGGCGAAGGCGAGCTGGAGGTTGTTGTGGGCGTGGATGCCGATGTCCTTGCCCGTGCCCTCCATTGCCGAAGCGTACTTGTTGTAGAGACGGTCGATCTGCTCGCGGTAGAGATAGCCGAAGCTGTCGACGATGACCATGGTGCTCGCCGGCGTATCGGCGATCGCCTCCAGCACGGTGTCAATCTCGGTTTCGGTGATGTTCGACACCGCCATCAGGTTGGCGGTGGTCTCGTAGCCGAGCCCGTCGGCGTGGCGGATCATGTCGACCGCCTCCGAGACCTGGTGCGCGTAGAAGGCGACGCGGATCATGTCGAGCGGGCTCTCGGCGGCCGGCACCAGGTCGGTCTGCCAGTCGCTCTTGCCCGCATCGGCCATCGCGGCGAGCTTCAGACCGGTCGCCTGCGCGTCGTGATCGCCTACCACGCGCCGCAGATCCACCTCGTCGCAATGGCGCCACGGGCCGAATTTCTCTTTCGGGAACACTCGCTTGGAGTTTTTGTAGCCGATCTCCATATAGTCGACGCCGGCGTCGACGCAGGCGCGATACACGGCTCCGACGAATTCATCGCTGAGACGGTGGCCGTTCACCAAGCCGCCATCGCGAACTGTGCAGTCGAGCACCTTGAGCTCGGGTCGGGAGGTGATCCAGGGGGCCTTCTCGGACATCGGTCGGTCTCCGGTCGTTCTTACGTAAACCGCGCATTTTGAGCACATTGATGCGTCGAGGTAAACCCCGGCGATCGAGTGGGGCCTGGAATTCGCCGACGGCACGCGGTGTCCTGTCCTTTGGTGCTGTCCCTCCGTCTCACATCCAACACCAACTGAGGTACTGCAATGGCCGCTTGGCTTCCGGTAATCAAGGCTTCCTTACCTTACGTAACGCAAGTGATCACGGCTGCGATCCCGGCGTTCACGTCGAAGTCCGCCAGCGCTCAGCCGAACGAGCTGTTCCCCAAGCAGATCGCGGAGCTGCAATCGGCCGCGACCCGCAACGCGGAGTCGGTCAAGGCGCTCGCGACCCAGCTCAAGGGCACCATCGAGGGAATCGACAGCGCGGCCAACAAGCTCCAACAGGAGCTCAAGGACCTGCGGCGCCTGGTGATGATCTCGCTGTTCGTCGGCGCGGGCGGCCTGTCCGCGGCGCTATGGACGATTTTCAGCCGCTTTGCGGGATGAGGCGGGCCGTTTCGCGACGTCCAGATCGTCAGTTCAGGGATTCGTCCGGCCAGAAACGGGTGCCGGTCAGAGACGCGGCGACATTGAGTCCCTTTTTGGTGACGCGATAGAAGGCGACTCCGTTCTCGAAGTGGGTGGCCAGCTCGGTACGATCGTCTCCCGCGGTGCCGCTAGCCTCGGCGGAGGCGCTGAACCCCAGCTCGACGAAGCGCCGGTAGGCCTCCTCGTCCTCGAACAGGACCACCAGATTGGAGGCAAAACCGCCGACACCGTAGTTAACGCCCACACCGCCGGTCGCCATCTTCATGTAGGTCGAGTCGCCGTTGACGCCAACGGCGACCCCGTATCCGTAGCCTGCGGCGAGCCCTACCGTCACCTGCCGCACGGCGAATACGGCGTAGCCGGCGCTGCGGTCGAACAGCAGGTGCGCCTCCGGGTCATTGGCGAACAGCTCGTCGAGTGTATCGATCGCCATCTTGTCGACCCCGGCCCGGATCTCCTCGGGCGTTCCCCGACGGTCGAAATGCTCCACGGTGTCGTCCGCAAACTGCTTGCCGTAGGCGACGCCCTTTCCGGTCAGCTCGGTGCCCTGCTGGACACCCTTCTCGGTCAATTCCTTGCCCTGCGCGGCGCCCTCCTTAACCAGCTCGCTACCGCGCTCATAGGTGGTCGCCGCACCCTGCTTGATCCGATCGAGCAGGCCCTCGGCCGCCGCCAGGGCGGGCAGCGAGATCAGTAGAAGGGCGATCAGTGCTTTTCCGGACATAGAAGCAGTCACTCGCAAAATGGGATCTAAAAATCGCGGGGGCCGCGCAGCGGCGGACGAAACCGACTCGCCGAAGGGCGTGGGTGCTCGCGCACGTCGAGGCGGCGAGCACCGGAATCTCGGGCATTGCGGGCCGCGTTGCAAGCCCGGCGAATCGAGTCAGTCGTCCCCGTGGTCGCCGACGCTTGCGCCGGGCTCGATCGCGAGCGGGGGATGCGACGGTAGGTCGGCCGTTTCGGAGCCTTCGAATTGACCCAGGTCGAGCTCACCGCCGAAGAAATCCGGATCGCGAATCTCGGCGAGCGGCGGCAGGTCGTTGAGTGAGCGCAGGCCGAAGTAGTCGAGGAAGCGGCGCGTGGTGGCGTACAGCGCCGGGCGGCCGGGAACGTCCCGATGTCCGACCACCCGCACCCACTCGCGCTCGGTCAGTGTCTTGACGATCTGGGTGCTGACCGCAACCCCGCGAATGTCCTCGATTTCGCCGCGGGTGATCGGCTGGCGGTAGGCGATCAGGGCCAGCGTCTCGAGCAAGGCCCGCGAGTAGCGCGCAGGCTTCTCCTCCCACAACCGAGCTACCCAGGGCGCCACGGCCGCGCGGACTTGGACCCGGTAACCGCCGGCCACCTGCGCCAGCTCGATGCCGCGTCCGACATAGTCGGATTCCAGCGCTCCCAAGACGCCGAGCAAGGCGTCGCGAGCGGGGCATTCCTCCTCCGGGAACAGGGCCTGTAGCTGATCGAGGGTCAACGGACCGCCGGCCGCGATCAGCGCCCCTTCGACGATCTCCTTAAGCGATGGACGGCTCATCCCGACCCTCTTCCCGCGCCTCGCGCAGGCGCACGTGAATCGGCGCGTAGTCCTCGGACTGGACCAGCTCCAGGGTGGCGGACTTGATCAGCTCCAGCAGGGCGAGGAAGGTCACCACCACACCGGCGCGACCCTCGGTCACATCGAACAGATCGGTGAACTGAACGAAGCCGCCGCCGCTGACCCGTTCCAGCACCAGGGACATGCGCTCGCGCAGCGACAGGGACTCGCGCTCGACGCGATGGCTGGTGAACAGATCGGCGCGTGCCAGCACAGCGCGCAGGGCCAGCAGCACCTCGTTGAGATCCACCTCCGGCGGCACCCGGTTGGCGTGTCCGGGCGGCACCTCCGCATGGGCGCAGAACAGATCGCGCTCCAGCCGCGGCAGACCATCGATCTCTTGCGCAGCCTGCTTGAAGCGCTCGTACTCCTGGAGTCGGCGGATCAGCTCGGCACGCGGGTCGTCCTCTTCCCCGTCGTCCTTCGCCGGGCGCGGGAGAAGCATCCGCGACTTGATCTCGGCGAGCATCGCGGCCATCACCAGATACTCGGCGGCCAGCTCCAGCTTGATCTCCTTCATCAGGTCCACGTACTCCATGTACTGATCGGTAATGGCGGCAATCGGGATGTCCAGAATGTCCAGATTCTGGCGCCGGATCAGGTACAGGAGCAGGTCGAGCGGACCCGCGAAGGCGTCGAGAAACACCTCGAGCGCATCCGGCGGGATGTAGAGATCGTGGGGAAGGGTGAGTAGCGGCGCGCCCTGCACGATGGCGAAGGGCATCTCCTGCTGGGCCGGGCGCTCGATCTCGCCCTCGATGCTGGTCATTCCGAACGAGGACCTGTCATCCCATCACCAGCGACATGGCGTAGCGGACCTCTTCCAAGGTCTCGTGGGCGACGTCGTGGGCATGCTCGCAGCCCTCGTTGATCACGTTGCGCACCAGCTCGGGCTGGGCCTCGTACTCGCGCGCCCGCTCCTGGATGGGTCGCAGCTCGGCGAGCACGCCATCGATGACCGGTTGTTTGCATTCGACGCAGCCGATGCTCGCCGCGCGGCACCCCTGCTGCACCCATTCGCGCTCCTGGTCGCTGGAGTAGACCAGATGGAACTGCCACACCGGACACTTTTCCGGATCGCCGGGGTCGGTCCGACGCACGCGCGCCGGGTCGGTCGGCATGGTGCGCAGCGCCTTCTCGATCACGGCCGGATCGTCCCGCAAGGCAATGGTGTTGCCGTAGGACTTGGACATCTTCTGACCGTCGAGCCCCGGCATCTTGGATGATTTGGTCAGCAGCGGCGTCGGCTCGGGCAGGATCACGCGCCCGCTGCCCTCCAGATAGCCGAACAGCCGCTCGCGATCCGCGATCGTGATGTTCGCCTGGTCGTCGAGCAGGGCACGCGCCACGTCCAGCGCCTCCGTGTCGCCGTGCTCCTGGTAGCGGCGGCGCAGCTTGTCGAAGAGCTTGGCGCTCTTCTTGCCCATCTTGCGCTTGGCCTCCTCCGCACGCTCCTCGAAACCCGTCTCGCGGCCGTAGATGTGATTGAAGCGCCGGGCGATCTCGCGCGTCAGCTCCACGTGGGCCACTTGGTCCTCCCCCACGGGCACCCGGCCGGCCTTGTAGATCAGGATATCCGCGCTCTGCAGCAACGGGTATCCGAGAAAGCCATAGGTCGCCAGGTCGCGCTCCTTCAGCCGCTCCTGCTGATCCTTGTAGCTCGGCACACGTTCGAGCCAGCCCAGGGGCGTGATCATCGACAACAGCAGATGCAGCTCGGCGTGCTCCGGCACCCGCGACTGAACAAAGAGTGTCGCGGCCCCGGGGCTGATGCCGGCCGCCAGCCAATCGATGACCATGTCCCAGGTGCTGCCCGGTATCACGGACGGATCCTCGTAGTGGGTGGTCAGCGCGTGCCAATCGGCCACGAAGAAGAAGCATTCGTACTCGTGCTGGAGCTCCAGCCAGTTCTTCAGGACGCCGTGGTAATGACCCAGATGCAACGGGCCCGTAGGCCGCATGCCCGAGAGTACGCGCGCGTGCTGTGCGGAAATGGAAGACAATTCGGTAGCCTCGGATCAGGTGAAAAACAGCTCTTTGACGACGCCGGCGCCGGGCAGCAAGTCCACGGCGCCGCTTGCGATCGGCAGCAGCAGGGAGCCGAGGAGTCCGGTGACCAGCAGGCCCAGCAGAATGAACAGCCCGTAGGGCTCGAGCCGCGAGAAATATCCCGACCATTTCGGCGGCAGCAGGGCATTGAGCACCCGCCCGCCATCGAGCGGCAGCAGCGGGAACACGTTGATCAGCACACCGGCGGCGCCCATGTAGATCAGCGGCAGGGCGAACCATTGGCTGGTGTGCAGAAGCGCCAGCCCGATGTTGATCCCGAGGCCCCAGAGAATGGCCATGATCAGGTTGGCAGCGGGACCGGCCACCGCAACCAGCGCCATGTCGCGGCGCGGCTGATGTAGATTGCGCCAGTCGACCGGCACCGGCTTGGCCCAGCCGAACAAAAATCCACCCATGAGGAAGGTCGCGGCCGGTACCAGCACGGTCCCGATCGGATCGATGTGCTTGAGCGGATTGAAGGTGACGCGACCGAGCATCAGTGCGGTGCGATCCCCCAGACGACTCGCGACCCAGCCGTGGGCCGCCTCGTGGACGGTGATCGCCAACAGCACCGGGATCACCAGGACGGCCAGAAGCTGGATGTGGTTCAGGGCTTGCATTCCCGCAATATACGAACCCGCCGATTAATCCTCGAACAGACTGGCATCGCCTTTGCCCGCGCGAAGTACCTCGGGTGGATCGGCCGTCATATCGACCACCGTGGTCGCCTCCAGCCCGCAGAAACCGCCGTCGATCACCAGATCGACGTGCTTGTCGAGTGCCTCGCGCATCTCGTAGGGATCGGTCAGCGGCAGCTCGTCGCCGGGCAGGATCATGGTGGTGCTGAGGATCGGCTGGTCGAGCTCGGAGAGCAGTGCCCGGCAGATCTCGTGGTCGGGAACGCGGATGCCGATGGTCTTGCGCCGCGGATGCAGCAGGCGCCGCGGTACCTGCTTGGTCGCCTGATGGATAAAGGTATAGGGGCCGGGGGTGAGCGCCTTGAGCAGGCGAAAGGCCTGATTGTCGATCCGCGCATAGGTCGTGATCTCGGAAAGGTCGCGGCACACCAGCGTGAAATTGTGCTTGTCGTCGACCCGGCGGATCCGACGGATGCGATCCAGCGCCGATTTCTCCCCGATCTGACAACCCAGTGCATAGCAGGAGTCGGTCGGGTAGACGATCACGCCCCCCTCGAGCAGGATCTCCACCGTGCGGCGCACGAGCCGCGGCTGGGGGTTTTCCGGATGTATCTGAAAAAACTGCGCCATGCTCGACCCGTCCCGGGCTCGTCATCCGGCCGCCGCTCGACGGAGGCCCGCGCCGTCCGCGGCGCATGGCCAGTCGTGCCAGATCGGGGTGCAGCCGGCCGGTAGATCGGCCAATCGGCCGAGGTCGGCCCAGGGATACTCCGGCGTGTGGAAGTCGGACCCGGCGGAGGCGAGCAAATGCTGCTCTTGGGCATGCCGAGCGAAGCGTTGGATGTCGTCGCGGCCGTGGCTGCTGGAGACGACCTCGACGCCGACCCCGCCAAGCTCGCGAAACTCCACGAGCAGTCGCTGCACGCGGGTGCGGGTGAGCCCGTAGCGCGCCGGGTGCGCAATCACCGCCTGACCACCGGCCGAACGAATCCAGCCGAGCGCATCCTCCAGGGTCGCCCATTCGCCGCGCACATGCCCCGGCTTGCCGCGCAGCAGGAAGCGCTTGAACACGCCCTGCGTGTCGCCCGCGAGCCCCCGCCCCACTAGAAAGCGAGCGAAATGGGTACGGCTGATCAAGCGGCCGTTGGAGAGCGCCTTCGCGCCCTCGTACGCACCGTCGATGCCCGCGCTCGCCAGGCGGCGCCCGATCTCCTCCGCGCGCCAGCCACGATAGTGCCGAATACCGGCAAGACCGGCACCCAGAGTTGGGTCATCCGGATTCAGATTCAGACCCAGCACGTGCAGCGTGCGGCCGCCCCAGCTCACCGAGATCTCGGCGCCGGCGACCAACGCTATACCCGCTTCCTGCGCCGCGAGCCGGGCCTCGGCGATGCCGTCGGTGGTGTCGTGGTCGGTCAGCGCCAGCACC
>JBGSTR010000481.1:0-9612 GCA_041736365.1 Chromatiaceae bacterium
CTTGCCACGGGGCCAGACTCCGCTCGCCCTACGGGCTCCCTCCATCTGGCCCCGTGGCAAGCGCTTCAAGCACCCCGCGAGCCCGGAACAGAGGATAACTCCTCCGGGGAAGATAATCACACGGGATGGGACACTTAGGGAAACGCAGATTAGAGCGTTTCCCGTGCGGGCCAAGGATGGCTCGCCATTGCCGGCGGCGCTAAGCCCTGGAAAATGCGACGCTCCACGAGTCGCTCCTTGGGGAGCGCGAGCTGCTCAAGCCAGGGATGGCATTAATCCGCATTTCCTTGTTCGACTGTATCCGCTCTCGAAACGAGTGATCCTCATCATGGGCGTAAACCAAGCCTTTTCGCTGCGGTGCGGCGGCTCCGCGCCGGGTTGTTCCGTCGGTTCCGGCCGCTGCCGGGGAGCTCGGCTTGCGAGGGTCGTCGCGTTCGCGTCGGGTACCGTATCGTGAAAGGGGCCGGTGATTCCGTTGTTGTCGAAGTTATCGATTCGTTGCCGGGTCTCGACGAGATCAGGGATGAGTACATCGAGCTGTTTCAACGGGCACGTAACGCGAGCATTTTCTGTTCGTTTCAGTTCGTTCGAACCGCCTGGGCGAATTTTCACGGCCGGCGGGATCGGCTGTTTGTGGTCGCCGTTCGCGAGGCGGAGACGTTGGTCGGCATCGCACCGTTCATCATCGAACCCGAGATGCTGCTGTCGAAGGTGCCGTTCCGGGTGATCAAGTTCGTTGCGGAATGGGGGGACGGGGACAAGCCGCGACTCGTCACAACGCAAGACGAAGCCTGGATGTGGACCCGGATCCAGGAGTTCTTGACGTGCGAATTCAAGGCCTGGGACGCCATTGCCCTGGACGAGCAGCCAATCGATTCGCCTTTTCCAGCCGCCGGCGCTTTTCGGGGCGCGGGCTTTTCCCTCCGCCGCTCTTCCGGCATATGCTCCTATCGCGCGGCGATCGGCGGGGAGTGGACGGATTACGTCGCGGGCCTGAAGGGAAAGGTGCGGGGCGATTGGACCCGATGCAGGCGTCGATTATCCGAGCATGCGCAGCCGATGTCCTTCGAGTGCTTCGAGGGAGTCGATGATATCGGCGCGGCCCTGGAGCGCTATGTGGCACTTGAGCAGACGACCTGGAAGGGTGGCGCCAGCTTCAGTATCGGGGGTGCTATCCAGCAGTTGAGATTCTACCGCGCGCTCGTCCGAGAGCTTGCACCAGCCGGGATGGTAGCGATCTGCTTTCTCACCAGCGGCGGCGCGGATGCCGCGGCGGCCCTCGTTTTTCGCACCCGGGATGTGGTTTACGGGGCGCACATCTGCTACGACCCCTCCTTGTCGAAGTTTGCGCCCGGGGTTGTGCTGAACGCAGAGGTTATGCGGAGGCACTTCGGGTCGCATTACGCGTTCTTCGATTTCTTGGCACTGCAGGGCGGCGACACCGATAGTCGCTTCAAGGCCAATTGGGCCACCGAGGTTGAAGACTTGACGGAAATCAGGGTTCTCAAGCGTGGCCTTCGCTCCCGGCTCTATGCACTCGACCAGAAGCTACGGTCGGAGTGACCGACTAGCCCGCCCGGATTGCCGTGTATCGACGTGTGTCTGGCGACGTCCGACGCACTCGGCTGCGGTGGCCTACGCCGATGCCGGTGATTGCGCCGCGACGAGCCCGGCGACTGTTCGGCAAATCGAACGCCGGTCGCGCCCTTCGTCGCCTTTCGGACATTCCCTTGGCGGGCGGCCATCCGGTTTCCTTGAGAAATGCTTGGAAAACACGCGCCCTATTGTTTGATAAAATCAATTGATGGATGCGACAAGATGCCTGTACTATGTTGCAGCGCACAAAAACGCAGGCGCGCGGCGCGTTTCCGCCGGGACGCAGACCGTCGGCAGGCGACGGAGGGCCGGGCGCCGGGCCGCGTGTAGCCCGGGTTTTCCCTGGATTTAGAGTGCGCCACGCCTGCTGAGCAGGGCGCAATTTCGAACCACTACAGGGCTCGTGAATGCAAGCAACAAGACCCGTTTTCCTGGAGCTTCGGCGCATCAAGCTGCCAATTCCAGGCATCGTCTCAATTCTGCACCGCTTGAGCGGTGTGTTGATGGTCTTCTCCATCCCCTTCGCCGCGATCCTGTTCCACCAGGCGGTTTCCGGCCCGGCCGGTTTCGCTGCGGCAGCGGCCACGCTGGACAACTGGTTGGTAAAGTTGATCCTGCTGGTGCTCGCGTGGGGCGTTCTCCACCACCTGTTCGCCGGGATTCGCTACCTGCTGTTGGATCTGGGGCTGGGCCTCGACCTCGCTGCGGCGAGCCGTAGCGCGTGGGTCGCGATGGCCGCCGCGGTCGTCGTTCTCGTGATCGGGGGAGGGCTGGCGCTATGAGCCGACAGGCATCGGGACTTCAGGCATGGGTCGTTCAACGCGCCACCGCGGTCTACCTGGGCCTGTTCGTGGTCTACCTATTGATCCATTTCACCTTCAATGCCCCCTCCGACTACGCGGCGTTCCAAGCTTGGGTATCGCGGCCCTTGGTCAGCGGGGCACTTCTGCTGTTCATACCCGTCCTCTTGGCCCATGCATGGGTCGGCATCCGGGACGTGCTGATGGACTACGTACATCCTCTGGGTATTCGCGTCGTCCTGCTCACGCTGTTCGCTCTGATGCTCATCGCCTCCGGGCTGTGGATGTTCAAGGCGATCGTTACCGCCGGAATTACGGGATGACCCGCTTATGACAATCGCTACCAGACACTTTGACGCGTTGATTATCGGGGCCGGCGGCGCCGGGCTAAACGCTGCGCTCCAGTTGGCTTCGGCCGAGGCCCGAGTGGCTGTCGTGTCGAAGGTGTTTCCGACTCGCTCGCACACCGTGGCCGCTCAAGGGGGCGTGAACGCCGCGCTCGCCAACGTGCTGCCGGACAATTGGCATTGGCACATGTTCGACACCATCAAGGGCTCCGATTATCTCGGCGACCAGGATGCGATCGAATTCATGTGCCGCGAGGCTATTCCGACGGTCTATGAGCTGGAGCACGCTGGCGTACCCTTCTCTCGGCTCGACGACGGCAAGATCTACCAGCGCGCCTTCGGTGGCCAGAGTCAGAACTTCGGCGGCGACCAGGCTGCCCGCACCTGCGCTGCCGCCGACCGCACCGGACACGCCATTCTCCACACCCTGTATCAGCAAAACGTCCGCGCTCGCACTCATTTCTTCGACGAGTACTTTGCCGTCGATCTGGTCCGCGATAAGGAAGGCGTCATCTGCGGCGCCGTGGTGCTCGAGATCGAGACCGGCGAGCAGCTGTTGATCGAGGCCAAGGCTACCTTGCTCGCGACCGGCGGCTGCGGGCAGGTGTTCCGAACCACCTCCAACGCCCACATCAACACCGGCGACGGCTGTGCGATGGCCTTGCGTGCAGGTATCCCGCTGATGGATATGGAGTTTTACCAGTTTCACCCGACCGGCATCGCCGGTAAGGGCATGCTCATCACCGAGGGCGTGCGCGGCGAGGGCGGCTATCTGGTCAACAGGGACGGCGAGCGCTTCATGGAGCGTTACGCGCCGCGCGCGAAGGATCTCGCCAGCCGCGACGTCGTGGCCCGGGCCATCGTCACCGAGGTCAAGGAGGGTCGAGGCTGCGGAGAGGATGCCGACCACGTCATGCTCAAGGTGGACCATCTGGGCGAAGACGTCATCGCAAAGCGGCTTCCCGGCATTCGGGAATCGAGTCGTATCTTCGCCGGCGTTGATCCGGCTCGCGAGCCGATTCCCGTCTTTCCGACCGCCCACTACGCCATGGGCGGAATCCCCACGGACCGTTTCGGTCGTGCGGTGATCCCCGCCGGTCATGGCTCGGAGGAGGTCGTCGTCGGGCTTTATGCGGCGGGGGAGTGCGCTTGCGCCTCGGTGCACGGGGCCAACCGGCTCGGTGGAAACTCGCTGCTGGACATCCTGGTGTTCGGCCGTCTCGCGGGCAAGGACATCATCGATTACGTTCGCGACAACCCCTATCAGCGCAGCGTCGACCCGGCCAGTCTGGACCATGTCGTCTCCCGGCTCCAGCGCTGGGATCAGAAGGGAGACGGCATTCCCGCTCAGCAGTTGCGCGCCGAATTTCGCAAGTGCATGGAAGATCATGCGGGCGTGTTCCGAACCGAGGAGATCATGGCCGAGGGCTACAAGAAGCTCTGCGGGTTGCGCGACCGCCTCGCGGACGCCCGCCTGTCCGATCACTCCAAGGTCTTCAACACGGCTCGGATCGAGGCGTTGGAGCTGGAGAATATGATCGACGTCGGCATGTCGATCGCCGTGTCTGCGCTGCATCGCCAGGAGAGCCGCGGTGCGCACTCACGACCGGACTATCCGGGTCGCGACGACCAGGCGTGGATGAAGCACAGCCTGTACACCCAGGAAGGCGATCGTATGGACTACAAACCCGTGCGTACCAAGCCATTGACCGTCGAGAGCTTTCCGCCGAAAGAACGAGTTTATTAGGAAAACGCTGAGCAAATGCCTTCTCGGCATTTGATCAGCTCGCGGTCCGAGAGGCGCGACTCCCTGGCCGCTTCATTTCCAAGCACTTGAGGTGTTTGAGAACGCCGGGCCATCGTTGGCCCGGACGGAAAACGCTAGAAGTCGGCGTTTCCCTCAACGAGCTTTTTCGAGCGGGCGCCCGCCCCGAGGCGCGGCGGCACCCCGGATGCGAGGAACTGCACCGATCGGCGGTTCCGGGCTAACGACAACGACCAACTCCGAGGCCAGAGCGAATGAAGATCAGCGTCTACCGCTACAATCCGGACGTGGACACGAAGCCGCGGATGCAGGCGTACGAGGTCCGCACCTTCCAGGGCATGATGCTTCGCGATGCGCTGCTGGAGATCAAGAAACAGGACGAGAGCTTCTCCTTTCGCCATTCCTGCGGCGAGGGCGTTTGCGGATCGGACGGCGTCAACGTGAACGGCATGAACAAGCTTGCCTGCGTCACCGCGGTGTCCGATCTCAAGCAACCCATCGAAGTCCGTCCGTTTCCCGGCCGCCCGGTGATTCGCGACCTGGTCGTGGACATGTCCCAGTTCTACGAGCAGTACCGGGCGGTGCAGCCCTATCTCATTCGCAAGGACCCGCTCCCGGAGCAGGAGATCCTGCAATCGCCGGAGGATCGCGACAAGCTCGATGGGCTATACGAATGCATCCTCTGCGGCTGTTGCTCGACCTCGTGCCCGTCGTTCTGGTGGAACCCGGAGCGCTTCCACGGCCCCGCGGCGCTGCTTCAGGCTTGGCGCTTCCTCGCCGACAGCCGGGATCAGGCGACCGCCGAGCGACTCGACGACCTGGAAGGCCCGTACAAGCTGTTCCGGTGCCACACCATCATGAACTGTGTGGCGGCCTGCCCGAAGGGACTCAACCCCACGCGAGCCATCGGCAAGATCAAGGAGTTGATGCTCGAGAAGGGCATTTGACGGGGCCGCAAATGAGGCGAATCGTCGCTGCCATGCGAGTCGTTTCTTGCAATCCCCCGGCGGCTTCCGGTGCTTGCCCGTGAGCCACGAGACGCCCGCCGACGAGGCTGGGATCGACGAGGAGATCCGGCGCCTGAGCTGGCAATGCCGGCGCGGGATGCTGGAGCTCGATCACCTGCTGATGCGCTTCCTTTCGATCGGCTACCGGGATCTGGACGCGACCTCCCGAGCCACCTTCGTGCGGCTTCTGGATAGTCAGGATCAAGACTTAAGCGACTGGTTCATGTCGCGAGCGGTCGCCTCGGACGCGGAGCTGAGCGATATGGTGCGGCGGATCATCGACGTCGCCGGGGCCAAACGCCCTTGATCGAGGTTGTCGCGTTCCACCCTTGCATGACAACGGGTCCCGCCCGCGTCTGAGTTCGCACGCGCGAGCCTAGCGCCGACGACATTGGCCACCCACCGCCAACGACCCCCACTCCTGATCCGACCCGGTTTCTCCCGGCGTTTGGCCGCATTCGTTCTTGTTGTGCACCTCCTCGCCGGCGCGGTCGTCTGGGCCCTGCCGCCGGCCGGCTACCGGCCGGTGTTGGCGCTCCTGGTCGTCGTGAGCCTCGGCTACAGCCTGTTGGTCCAAGTACTGAGACGCGCCCCGTGGTCGCTGCGAGATGCACTCTGGCAGTCCGACGGCGGCTGGCTGTTGAAATTCGCATCGGGCCGGGAGGCAACCGGTCTCTTGTGCCCGTCGACTTACGTAGGAGTTCGGCTGGTGATACTCAACTTCCGCTTTGGCCGCTTGCGCCTCTGCGCTCTGCCGTTGTTTACAGACGCAATCGATCCGGAGCAGTTGCGTCGGCTGCGCCAGCGGCTGCGCGCCGAAGGCGGCAAGCGTCCGGCGACCCCGGAGTCGGCCTAATCCGCTAAACTGGCGGTCCAATCAATCGATCGAGGAGTAGCACATGCGGGTCCTGGTCACGGGCGGCGCCGGGTTCATCGGGAGCCACACCTGCGTGGAGCTGTTGACGGCTGGATACGACGTCACGGTCGTCGACAATCTGAGCAACAGCAAGGAGGAGTCGTTGCGTCGGGTGCAGGCGATCACCGGCCGGGGGCTCGATTTCGTGCAGGCGGATCTGCGCGACCGCTCGGCGCTCGACAGCATCTTTCGGACCTGGCGCTGCGACGCCGTCATTCACTTCGCCGGGTTCAAGGCGGTTGGCGAGTCGGTGCAAAAGCCGCTGGCCTACTACGACAACAACATTGGCGGCACCATCACCCTGTGCTCGGCGATGGCCGATGCCGGGGTCAAGAACATCGTCTTCAGCTCCTCGGCGACGGTTTACGGCGACCCCGCGACGGTCCCGATCCAGGAGCACTTTCCAACCTCGGCGACCAACCCCTACGGCCGCTCCAAGCTGTTCATCGAAGAGATCCTGCGCGACCTCAACGTATCGGACGCGGCCTGGAACGTGGCGCTGCTGCGTTACTTCAATCCGGTCGGCGCGCACCCGAGCGGTCGCATCGGCGAGGACCCCAACGGCATCCCGAACAACCTGATGCCCTATATCGCCCAAGTAGCGGTCGGCAAGCTCGAGCGCCTGCGCGTGTTCGGCAACGACTACCCCACGCCCGACGGCACCGGCGTGCGCGACTACATCCACGTCGTGGACCTGGCGCGCGGGCACCTCGCGGCCTTGGAGAAGCTGGTGTCCAACCCCGGCGTGGTGGTCTACAACCTCGGCACCGGGCATGGCTACAGCGTGCTCGATATGGTGGCCGCGTTCGAGCAGGCGAGCGGTCGGCCCGTGCCCTACGAGATCGTCGCGCGGCGTGCCGGCGACATCGCGAGCTGCTATGCCGACCCAACCGCCGCGCGGGAGGCGCTCGGCTGGGAGGCGGAGCTGGATCTGGAGGCGATGGTCCGCGATACCTGGCGCTGGCAATCGGAGAACCCGAACGGGTTTGAGTGAGCGTGCGCCGGCACGCCATGGGCTCTGAGCCCCCGGCCGCACAGCCGCGACTTGGTGGCGTCCAGCCTAAGCCGTAATCTGCTCAACCAGCTCCGTGACCCGGGCCAGCCGCTGGCTCGGGTCGGCCATCTCGCGATAGAACCTCAGCTTGTCCCCGCCCTCGAGCTTCAGCTCCTTCGGCCGCGTCTGGATCAGTCGCACCAGATTCGCCGCGTCGATCCGCGGCTTCTCGTCGAACAGGATGCGTCCGCTCGCCGGACCGGCCTCGATCTTCTTGATTCCGAACGGCTGAACCTTGAGCTTCAGCTCGGTGATGTCGAGCAGGTTCCGCGCCGGCCCGGGGATCAGTCCGAAGCGGTCGATCATCTCCACTTCCAGCTCCCTCAGCGCGTCGCGGTCGGGCGCGCTGGCGATACGCTTGTACATCACCAGGCGCGTGTGCACGTCCGGCAGATAGTCGGCGGGCAGGAGCGCCGGAAGCCCGAGGTCGATCTCGGCCCCGTGGTCGAGCGGCCGGTCCAGCTCCGGGGTGCGGCCGGCCTTCAGCGCATCGACGGCGCGCTCCAACAGGTCCATGTAGAGCGTGAACCCGATCTCGTGGATCTGGCCGGATTGCTCGTCCCCCAGCAGCTCGCCGGCACCGCGAATCTCCAGGTCGTGGGTCGCGAGCGTAAACCCCGCGCCCAGGTCCTCCATGGATTCGATCGCCTCCAGTCGTTTGCGTGCGTCGTCCGTCATCACCCGCGGCGGCGGCGTGATCAGATAGGCGTAGGCGCGATGATGGGAGCGACCGACCCGCCCGCGCAGTTGATGGAGCTGCGCCAGGCCCAGCTTGTCTGCGCGATTGATGATGATGGTGTTGGCGCTCGGGACGTCGATACCGCTTTCGATAATGGTGGAGCACACCAGCAGATTGAAACGCTGGTGGTAGAAGTCGCGCATCACCCGCTCCAGGTCGCGCTCGCGCATCTGGCCGTGGGCCACCTGGGTACGCGCCTCCGGGATTAGGGTGCGCAACGCCTCCGCCTGCTGCTCGATGGTGTCGACCTCGTTGTGCAGGAAATACACCTGGCCGCCGCGTTTGAGCTCGCGCAGCACCGCCTCTTGGACCAGCCCGTCGTTCCAGGGACTGACGAAGGTCTTGATCGGGTGACGCTCGACCGGTGGGGTGGCGATGATCGAGAGATCGCGCAGACCCGACATGGCCATGTTGAGGGTTCGCGGAATCGGCGTCGCGGTCAGGGTCAGGATATCGACCTCGCTGCGCAGGTTCTTCAACTGCTCCTTGTGACGGACGCCGAAGCGGTGCTCCTCGTCGATGATGGCGAGCCCGAGATTCTTGAACCGAACGTTCGGCTGCAACAGCTTGTGGGTGGCGACGACGATATCCACCGTGCCGTCGGCGAGCCCGTCGAGGATGCGTTTCTGCTCCTTGGCGGTGCGAAAGCGCGACAGGCTCTCGACCCGGACCGGCCAATCGGCGAAGCGGTCGGAGAAGTTCTCGAAGTGCTGTTGGGCCAAGAGCGTGGTGGGCACCAGCACCGCGACCTGGCGCCCCCCGTTGACTGCGACGAAGGCCGCGCGCATCGCCACCTCGGTCTTGCCGAAACCGACATCGCCGCAGACCACGCGGTCCATCGGTTTGGGGTCGCCCATGTCGCCGAGCACGCCCTCGATGGCGCGCATCTGGTCCGGGGTCTCCTCGAATTCAAAGGCTGCGGCGAAGGCCGCGTAGTCGTGCTCCGGCGGCGGGAAGGCAACCCCTTGGCGAGCGGCCCGCCGGGCATAGATATCCAACAGCTCGGCGGCGACATCCCGCGCCTTCTCGGCGGCGCGGCGCCTGATCCGATCCCATTGGTCGCCGCCGAGCCGGTGCAGGGGCGCACTCTCGGGCGAGGCGCCGGTGTAGCGCGAGATCAGGTGCAGCGAGCTGACCGGCACATAGAGCTTGTCGCCGCGGGCGTACTCCAAGGTCAGGAACTCGGTGGTCATGCCGCCGACGGTCAGCGTTTGCAGGCCCAGGTAGCGACCGACCCCGTGGGCCTCGTGGACCACCGGCGCACCCTCGCTGAGCTCGGTGAGGTTGCGAACCACCGCCTCGGCATCGCGCTCGCTGGCGCGCCGGCGACGGTCCTGGCGCACGCGCTCGCCGTAGAGCTGAGTCTCGGTGACGACCGCCAGCCCGGC
>JBGSTR010000530.1:0-2266 GCA_041736365.1 Chromatiaceae bacterium
AGGCGTCGAGCGATGATCCCGATCCAGTGCTCGATCTCGTCGCGGTCTACGCCCAGCGCGCCGAGACCGCGACGCGCCCGCCGCAGCAGGTCGTCCTGAATGATCTCGGCGACCGGTCTGATCTTCCCGTCCAGCCATTGAATCTCGGCGTCGAGTCCCTCGCGGGCGCAGGTGTAGAACCCCGCCCGCGCCTGTAGAAACGGCACCCGACGTTCCGGGGGCTCCGGCGCTTGGGCCATGTCGATCACGGCACCGAAGTAGAGCGCGGCGTTGGCTAGACAGTCGGCGACTGTCGGTCCGGCGGGCACCACCCGGTGCTCAATGCGCAGATGTGGTCGGCCGCTCTTACCGAAGCCGATTAGCGGCCGGTTCCAGCGCCAGATCGTGCCGTTGTGCAGACGCAGATGGGCGAGGTTCTCCGCCGGCTCGTCCATGAGATGGGGCAGCAGCACCGGGTAGCGGTCCGCGTTGGCGCGGAAGGTCTCCATGACGGAGTGCTCCGCGTAGCGCACGCCGAAGCTCACTCGCTCCTGGAGAATGGGTCCGCCGAGCGAGACCGCCTGCTCGAACAGCGGAACTCGGGTCTCGTCCCAGAGGTTGCGACCGAACAGGTAGGGGGAGTTGGCGGCGATCGCCACCATCGGCGCGCTGAGGAGCTTGGAGGCATTGTAGATGCGGGCACCCAAGTAGGGTGGCACCTTCAGATGGATCTGAAACGAGGTCGCGGCGGCCTCCAGCATCACGTCCTCTGACTCCAACTCCAGCCGGTCGTCGCGGCCCTGGATGTCGAGTGTCAGCGGGCGACCGTGGCGCAGTGCCAGGATCTGGTCGTTGAGCGCACGGAAACGTTGGCGCGGGGTCATGTAGGCGACCGTAAGGTGCTCCGGGCGCACCGTCGGCAGGATGCCGATCATCGCGAGCTTGGCGCCCGAGGCGGAGGCGGCGTCGCGACAGCGTGCGAGCGTAGCGGTCAGCTCGGAGGCAAGACGCGATAGCGCATCGTCGCGCAGCAGCGCGGGCGTGCCGTTGATCTCGGCGTTGAAGGTCGCGAGCTCGGGGACCACCAGCGGGTCGTCGACACGGGCGAGGAGTGCCTCCACCTGCGGCGAGGGGGCGAGGTCGGGGCCGACCAGCCAGACCTCGAGCTCGTATCCGCCCGTCGGCTCGGCGACCTCCAGCACGTCGTCCGCGAGCCACTGTTCCAGCAGCTCGGTCTCGGCGCGCAGTCGCGCGTTGAATTCAGCGAAGTCGCGCTCGGTGAAGTGTGATGCGGCGATCTCCTGACCCATGCGCTGTCCCCGTGTTTTCGGAGCCCTGGACGAGGCCGTTATGGCCGCATTATGGGGGCGAGGTCGGGCCTGCGACAGTGCGCGCTCCAATGCTGCTTCGAATTTCGCCCGGCCGCTATGCAGAGCTTCCGGGGACAGGCGCGCAGTCCGTGGGTGCAGATCTAGCCGTGAGCATCCGGTCGAGCGCTTCGAGCCGTTCAGGAGTACCGATGTCCAGCCAACGGCCCGGGTGCAGTCGCCCGCCGACTTGGTCGCTACCCATCGCGCGTCGCAGCAGGGGCGCAAGCGGAAAGGCACCGGGGGTGCAGCCCGCGAACAGGGCGGGCCGGTAGATACCGATGCCGCCGAAGGTGTAACGCGGATCCCCGTCCTCGCGCACCCGACCGGCGGCGAGCGCGAAGTCGCCGTGCGGGTGGTGGTCCGGGTTGGGCACCAGCACCAGCTCGGCAAGGTCGTCGGCGGAGATCTCCAGGGTGGCGAAATCCAGATCGGTCCAGGCATCGCCGTTGACCACCAAAAAGGGGTCCGGCCCGAGTAGCGGTAGCGCCTTGTAGATGCCGCCGCCGGTCTCCAGCGCTCGGCCCGGACCCTCGTGCGAGTAGCGGATACACAAGCCGAACCGCTCGCCGTCGCCGAGTGCAGACTCGATTCGATCACCGAGATGGGCGTGATTGATCACGATCTCGCGGACGCCCACTGCCGCGAGCCGCTCGATGTGGTGCTGGATCAGCGGTTTGCCGCCCGCCGGCAGTAGGGGCTTGGGGGTGTGATCGGTAAGCGGACGCATCCGCTCGCCGCGCCCGGCGGCAAGAATCATGGCCTTCATGTTCGGAACCCCTTCGGCTGGGAGCGGAGGCGGCGGCAAGAAAGTGCGCATGGCGCGCGAGTTTGTAGCGGGTAGGGCGCCGCCGCGAGTCGGCATTGTAAGCGCTCCCAAGGCCGGGGGCGCACGGCGGTGTACCGGCTGGACTCGCCGC
>JBGSTR010000552.1:0-10859 GCA_041736365.1 Chromatiaceae bacterium
AAATGCGGGTCAACGGAACCGGCCAGGACGGCTTCAATTTCAACGCCCCGAGCGCCGCGAGCGTGTGCTTCGGCATGGAGCTGCCCACCGGTACGGTGGTTCGGGTGGGCCGTCAAGCAACTCCGGTATTGGCGCCTTTCGGCTTGACGACCTTTAAGGCTTGCACACTGCCGCCGGCGCCGTAGCTCCATGGAGCGTGGATCCAAAATTCGACGACCACGCGTCACCTAAGCCCGTGCCGTTTCCGGAAACGCCGATTTGTCGCGTTTCCCGTCCGGGCCAAGGATGGCTCGGCATCTTCAAGCGCATTCAGCGACAAGAAGATGAAACGGCGCGGAAGTCGCGCCTCTCGGGCCGCGAGCGGATCAACTGCCCGGAAGCTATTTGATACGCATCTACCAGCTCGAAACGACGCGCTGTCGATCGACAGCGCGTCGGCCCCCGATACCGGTCTCGCACACTCTCTGCTCACCACGAAACGGGGCGCCAGACGCCCGTAATATCCCGATTCCCGCCTACCCCGGCGTGAAAGTCCATTGATTCAGCGTTACACTTCGGCTCCATACCATCGCCGCTTGTTCCCTGTTACTTATTGATATAACTAATAAAATAGGCGCTTTCCGGCCGCTTCACTCGTGCTCGAGCGACACAAGCCGGCCGCCGGATTCTGCTTTGTCGACGTCATCTTATTGAGGATAGATCCCATGCCGACTCCGAGACTACGCGCGATGGCCGCGCTCACGGTGCTCATCGCGTTGTGCTTCGGCGCACCCATCGTCGCGCAGGCGGGCGCGCTGGACCTACAGGCCCCACTCGATGCACGGGTTGCCAAGAACAACGGTTACGGCGGCGGGATCATACGGGTTCAGCAGGGCGACACCCGAATCCTGTGGCAGGGCGTATCGGGCAACTGGGGGCGTCAATCCTCCCCAATCGCGCCGCTGAGCACCTTCGAAATTGCGAGCATCAGCAAGACCTTTACCGCCGTTCTGATCCTGCAGATGCACGAGGACCCAGGCAGCCCGGTCAAGCTGTGGACACGGATTGGACAACTGCTGCCACCCGATCTGGTGCGCGGCCTGTTGGTCGTCGGCGGCCGCGATTACGGCCCCGACATCCGCGTCCGGGAGCTGCTGCAGCACACCTCCGGGCTGCCCGACTACTGGAGCTCCCGAGACTTTATCCGCGAATTTACGCGCACCAACCGCTTCTGGTATCCGCACGAGATGGTCGGCTACGCGAAGGCGATGCGGCCCAAAGGCATCCCGGGAGCGGTCTGGCACTACGCGGATACCAACTACGTGCTGCTCGGGATGATCATCGAACGGGTCACCGGCCAGCCACTGGAGGAGGTCTATCGCCAGCGTATTTTCCAGCCCCTCGGGATGACCGAGACCTACCTCGCCTACCGCGAGCCGGCGGTATCCTCACGACGCGAGTCGCACCGATTCCAGGGACGCACCGACCTCTACGGCAAGCTGCGCTGGAGCGCCGATTGGGCCAGCGGCGGCCTGGTGAGCAACGTGGTGGATCTCCAGAAGCTGATGCGCGGACTGTTCCGGGGTCAACTGTTCAAGCGACCGGGCACCCTGACCCAGATGAAACAGTGGATTCCCGCGAACCCCAACGAGTACGGACGGGGGCTATTCCGGCGAGACCTCGGCGCAGACGGCGAGCTGTGGGGCCACGGCGGTTGGGGCAGCTCGTTCATGTACTACTGGCCGCAGCAGGATATCGGCTTCACCGGAACCTTGAATCAGGTGAACAACGACTGGGAGCCACTCGTATACGAGGCGATCGCCCAGTGGCTGGCGCCTTAACAGTGCGCCGGCGAACCGAAACTGAGCCGCCCAATCCGCCGCGACGGCGGTTCGCGTTGCTCGCCACGGCGGTTGACCCGGCGCGACGGCTACACCTCGCCGCGGTTGTAGTCCGGCTGGGCGGTGATCCGATGGATGCTGAGATCGGCCCCGAGGTACTCGTCCTCCTGGCTCAGGCGCAGACCCATCAGTGCCTTGACCAACCCATAGATCGCGAAGCCGCCGACGAAGGCCATCGCAACCCCGATTAGGGTGCCGACCAACTGAGCCCCGAAGGTCACGCCGCCGACGCCGCCCAATGCGGTTAGGCCGAAGATGCCCGCGGCCAATCCGCCCCACAGACCGCACAGACCGTGCAGCGGCCAGACCCCGAGCACGTCGTCGATACGCCACTTGTTCTGGGTCAACGTAAAGGTGACCACAAACAGGGCACCGGCGACCGCGCCCGTTACCAGCGCACCAAGCGGGTGCATGATGTCCGAGCCGGCGCATACGGCGACCAACCCCGCGAGCGGACCGTTGTGCAGGAAGCCGGGGTCGTTCTTACCGAACACCAGCGCGGCGAGGATGCCGCCGACCATCGCCATCAGCGAGTTCACCGCCACCAGACCGCTCACGGCTTCGACCGTCTGGGCGGACATCACGTTGAACCCGAACCAGCCGACGGTCAGGGTCCAGGCACCCAGCGAGAGAAACGGGATCGAGGACGGCGGATGCGCACTCATGGTGCCGTCCGAGCGGTAGCGGCCGTGCCGGGGCCCGAGCAACAACACCGCCGCGAGCGCGATCCAGCCGCCCATTGCGTGAACGACGACCGAGCCCGCGAAGTCGTGGAACGGAGCGCCGAAGGTGGCTTCGATGAACGACTGCATGCCGAAGTTGCCGTTCCAGGTCATCCCCTCGAACAGCGGATAAAGCAGCGCGACGATGAGCAGTGAGGCGAGCAGCTGCGGATGGAAGCGGGCGCGCTCGGCGATACCCCCGGAGACGATGGCCGGGATCGCGGCGGCGAAGGTCAGCAGAAAGAAGAACTTGACCAGCGCGTACCCGTTGTTTTCCTGAAGCGCCGTCGCGCTCGAAAAGAAGTCGACACCGTAGGCAAGGCTGTACCCGACGAAGAAGTAGGCCACCGTGGAGACTGCGAAGTCACTCATGATCTTCGCCAAGGCGTTCACCTGATTTTTTGCGCGCACGGTGCCCAGCTCGAGGAACGCGAAGCCCGCATGCATCGCCAGCACCATCACGGCGCCGACCAGGATGAAAAGTACGTCAGTGCCCGCCTGGAGTGATTCCATGATTACCACCTCGAAACTGAAGAACGCCAGTCGGAGGCAATTCCCGTGCCGCAGACGGGATTATCACGAGCATCACCAACAGCGCTGCTTTGTGGGGCAAGCGGCGCCCCGGCGCTGTGCGCGGCCACATCGGGATCGAGCCAAACATGCTCTGTTATGGAGCGACCGCACCGTAATGATGCGGACAGCGCACCCCAGCGTACGACGACTGCACAGAGCGCTCGGAACGGCGGGAGTGCGGCCGAGGTAGTCAGCCGCAGTAGGTTGGGGTGAGCGGCGTAGGATGGATAGAGCGAACAAGCGAAACCCATCATCCGGGGGTACCGGTGGAGGATGGGTTTCGCTCTGATCTACGCCATCCTACGGGATCGGCGCGAGACCAGCCCCGGTCGATTCCCCGCTAGGCGCACGGGTACCGATCGACCCACTAATACAACGGGGACGTCTTGGGCGTAGGCAGAGGTTTCGGGGTGGAGCGAAGCGCGGCCGCGACGTCGCGACTGAAGTCGGCAAGGGTCGCACTCATCGCGCCAACCATCGCCGCCTCGTCGCCGGGCTCCGAGGAGCGTTGGCGGTAGGTGTTTTCGTGCACCGCGAGCGCCTGCTCAAGGTAGGGGTCCAGCACCGCCCAGCGCACCTTCAGCACCGCCTCGCCGTTGCCGGACTCGAAGTTGAGCACGTCGGCGCTGACCCGGAAGTCCAACGGGTAACGCACCTCGCTGGGAAAGATCACAATGCGGCTGGTCTCCAACAGATAGCCAAGGTTCTCGCTCCAGACCCGCAGGAAGTCGTCCTGCAGCGTCCCGCCCCAGCGGTGATACTCGTCCACCGTGATCTGGTTGTTGGCGTCGCGCGAGACGATTTGCGGCCGATCCAGGAAGGTCGGGAACGTCACCGGCCCCAGGCCTACGCTGATCGCGCCGCCGCTGACACCGCCTCTGGCGCCGGGCAGCGCGGTGAGCGTGTAAAAGCTAGATGGCGGCGTGGTCGCACAGCCGGACACGACGAGGAGCAAGATCCATGCGGCGAGCGCTAGAGGACGCTGTCGGATCATCGGCCACCCCCCTTTCCCTTCAGCAGGGCCTCGGGATGCCGCTCCAGATACTCGGCCATCACTCGAACCGACCGCGCGGCCGCGGAAAGCTCGGTAAACATGCGCCGCAATTCGATATACATCGGTGAATTTTCCGCGATGACGGACTCCGCACTCTTCATGGTGGAGGTGGTTTGCTTTAATGTCGTGGTCAGCTCGGGGGCAATGTTGGCATTCAACTGCTGCGCCGTCGCGCGGATCTCGGAGAGGGTCGATTCGATCTCCACGATCGCCTGTTTAAGCTCGCCGGAGTTTACCAGTGCATTGGCCCCCGCGGCGGTCTCGCTCACGTCCTGTCCAATCTTCTCGATCGGAATCTCGCCTACCTTGTCGAGGATATCGTTGATTTTGGTCGTCAACGCATCCAGCGGCGCCGCCAAAGTGGGAACAACGTCGTACTCCCCGAACTTGGATACGGTTGCTGCCGGCGCTTCCTTATGGAAGTCCAGATCGACGTACAACTGCCCGGTCAGCAGACTGCCGGATTTGAGCTGGCCGCGCAGCCCCGCCTTAACCAGACGTTCCAGCACCCGGTCGCTGTCCAAGGTGGCGCGATCGCCGGTCACCCCGATCCGATCCGGCTCGATCTCGACCAGCACGGGAACCTGAAACTCGAAGTCGTCGGTGTTGAAGGTTAGCTGCACGTCCAGGACCTGCCCGATGGCCAAACCGCGCAACAGCACGGGCGCGCCAACGCTCAGACCGCGCACCGAGCCGGTGAAGAACATCAGATAGCGCTCCTTGTGGGCGTAGACCTTCTCGTGGGCCTCCTCGCGACTGGGGTACAGCGGAAACAGCTCCCCCGGCCGCGCCCGCTCTCGATCGCCGCCGATGGTATCCAGGGTATCGAAGGCGACACCGCCGATCAGCACCGAGAGCAGCGATTGGGTATCCACTCGCAGACCATTGGCCGAAATCGAGAAATCCAAACCGCTGGCGTTCCAGAAGCGCGTTCCGCTGTAGACCAGCCGGTCGTGCGGCGCGGAGATGAAGAGCTCGATGCTCACCCCCTGGCCGTCCTCTTGCAGGGTGTAGCCGACGACCTGTCCGACCTGGATCTGACGGTAGTAAACCGGCGAGCCTATGTTCAACGACCCCAGCGTGGAGGAGCGCAGCTCGAAGCGGCTGCCGGGCTCCGAGGTGGTGAACAGGGGGGGCGCTTCCAGCCCTTGGAAGCGACGCCTCGGCTCTCCCTCCTCCACCGGGTCGATGGCGATATAGGCCCCCGAGAGTAGGGTCTCGAGACCCGTGACCCGGCTCGCGGTCACCCGCGGTCGCTCCACCCAGAAGCGGGTGCCCTCGGTCAAATAGGCCGCCGCACCCGGGGTGAGCTGCGCGCTGACCATCACACTCTTGAGGTCGGGGCTCACGTCGATGCTGGTGACCTGGCCGACGTCCACGTCCTTGAACTTCACCTTGGTCTTGCCCGCCTGCAGCCCCGCGGCCGAAGCGAGCTCGATGACGATGGTCGGACCCTGCTCGGAAAAGGTCTTGTACGCAAGCCAGCCTCCAACCGCCAGCGCGGCAAGAGGAATCAGCCAAACCACCGAAAGGCGGCTGCGTCGGGTCGCAACCGCCCGCGGCAGCGCATCAGACGGCCCGCTCGGCGGCGCGGTCGTCGGCGCTTTGAGTTGCTCGTTCTCCGACATCGTCCTGCTCCAAGGAATCCCAGATCAAACGGGGGTCGAAAGACATGGCGGCGAGCATGGTGATGACCACCACCGCACAGAAAAAGATGGCCCCGGCCTCGGCCTCGATACTGGCCAGGTTACCAAGCTGCACCAACGCCACGAGTATGGTGACCACGTAGACGTCGACCATCGACCAGCGGCCGATGGCCTCGGTGATGCGATACAGCCGCGTGCGGTCCAAAGGTCGCCAGCTGGATCGCATCTGCACCGAAACCAGCAGCACAACCAGGATCAGGAGCTTAAGCAGCGGGACAAACACGCTGGCGATAAACACGATCAGCGCCAGAGGCCACATGCCGTGGGCCAACAGAAACGCGGCGCCGCTCAGGATGGTATCCGACTGGGTGCGACCGAGCGAGGTTACGGTCATGATCGGCAGCAGATTGGCCGGTACGTAAAACACGCAGGCCGCGATCACCAGGGCCCAGGTGCGCTGGATACTGTTGGGTTTGCGATGATGCAGCGCATGCGTACAACGGGGGCAGCGCGAATCACGTCCCAACCAGTGCAGCGCCGCGCCACGCGGCACCACCAGCTCGCAGACGTCGCACCCGGTATAGTCCTCGCCGGGCAACAACGAACGGGTCACGTCGGTGGCGATCGGGACGCGCGTCCAGACCAGGTCCGGGTCCATCGCCGACTGAGCCGCGGCGAGCACGAACATCAGCGCCCCGAAGGCAAACAACGAGGTCCCCGGAATAATGGTGGCCATGTCCGCGAGCTTGACCACCGACACCAGGATGCCGAGGATGAACACGTCCATCATGCCCCAGGGGGTGAGGGTACGGACCAGCCGGAACAGGGTGGGTAGCCACGCGGGCATGCGCTTGAGCGCCAGCGGCACCAGCACCGCCAGCAGCAGCGCCAATTGCAATCCGGGCGCGAGGATGCTGGTGAACAGCACCACCGCCGCGATCTCCCACTTGCCCTGGTCGTAGAGCTCAAGGACGCCGGAAATCAGCGTCGTTTCGGTGAGCTGACCCTGCATTTGAAACGACAGAAACGGGAAACTGTTGGCCACGATAAAGAGCACGATGCCGGCGACGGTCAGGGCCATCGTCCGGTTCAGACTGTCGGGACGATCCCGGTGCAGCACACAGCCGCAGCGCACGCACGAGGCGGAGCCGTTTTCCGGAATCTCCGGGTTGCGCTGCAGCAGGCCGCACTCGTGGCACTCGGTGATGGCGTCGTAGGACATGTGTGACCGATCGCGAGTCGTCTCGAAAAATGGTTGAAAAGTAATCGCTGCGCCGGAGAATCGCTAGGTCGCCCGAGACCGATCGAGCGCTCGATCGATCCGCTGCCGCACAGGGTAACCCGTTATCGACGCACCGCGCCGCGCCGTTCGCAGGCGCCTCAATGCGACGCTGCTCACATGCCTTCCCGGCATCCGATCAGCGCGTGGTCCGAGAGGCCCCACTCTCGAACCGCTCCATTTTCTTGTCGCTCACCGCGGTGAATAATGCCGGACCATCCCTGGCCCGGGCAGGAAACGAGATAGATCCGCGTCGCACCAATCTGGAACTACCGATCGCATGACCCGAATCGATTTCTACAGCCTGGAAACCGGCAGCGGCGGTGACCGATTCCTGCTCACCTGCCGGCTGGTCGAGCGCATCCGTGCCGCGGATCTGCGGATTCTGATCCATTGTCCCGACCCGGAGTTCGCCCGGCATCTCGATCGGCTGCTCTGGACCTTCCGCGACGACAGCTTCCTGCCCCACGGGATCGTCGGGCGGACAGACCCGGCACTGACGCCGGTGCTGATCGGTCATGACGGCAGTCCGCCAACCGAAGATCAGGCACTGATCAACCTCGCGGACGAGGTGCCGGAGTTCTTCAGTCGCTTCGAGCGCGTGTGCGAGCCGCTCGACCACGAGCCGACGATCCTCGAGGCCGGCCGAAGGCGCTTTCGCTTCTATCAGGATCGGGGCTACCCGCTGGAGCATCATTCGCTCCGGCTCGAAGACCACCGGATCAAGACCAACCCCGGGCGCTGAGCGATCTAGCGATCCGCTCGCGACACGATCCTTGCGCCATCGGCGCCTTCCGCAACAGCGACTCTCGTCGCGCGGTACGTTTCAATCGGGGAGGCCCGGTTGACGCGCCGCGCGCTCTTATTATAGGTTTGCTTCACGCGCAAATTTTATGTGCGCATAAAAGAAAATTATCGAAATCAGATATAAACCAAAGGAGCTGCGAAACCATGAGTCATATCGCCACCCACCCGCAAGAAGCCCACGGCTCACGCCCGCTGCCCACCGACGAGGACGGCTTTCTAATCGACCCGGAGCTGTGGAACCAGGGAATGGCGCGCGCAATCGCCAAGGCCGACGACGTGGGCCCACTCGGCCCGGAGCACTGGTCGATCATCTACTACCTGCGCGAGCACCGCATGACCTACGGCTCGCTGCCCCCGATTTCGCAGATCTGCCGCACCCACGGCATGGACAGGAACGCGGTGCGACGTCTCTTCGGCTCCTGCCGCCAGGCCTGGCGGATCGCCGGGCTGCCGCATCCCGGCGAAGAGGCGCTGAGCTACATGGCGTGATCCCATCCGCCCCCATCGGCAACTGAACCGATGGGGGCGTGACTGCTGGCCGAGGCCCCTCGGCGGCGCTCGCGGCATCGGCCGATCGAGCCACCTTGCCCTATCCCGCAATCAGTCCGTCCACCCGCTGGAATCCTCGCGGCAGCATGCGCCCGCGCCGCCCGCGTTCGCCGTGATACAGCTCCAGATCGGATGGCTTCAGGGTAAAGGTCCGCTTTCCGGAGACCACGACGAGACTGGCGCCCGGGGACACCACCGCCAGCGCCGCGACCAGCTCCTCGCGCGCCGCCGCCCGCACCGTCGGGATGGCGATAATCTTCACGCCCTTGCCGCGCGGCATCTCCGGCAGCTCGGAAAGCGGGAATACCAGCAGGTGTCCGTTGGTCGTCGCCGCGGCCAGCAACGCACCGTCCGCGTCTCCGGTCGGGACCGGCGGCAACACCTGCGCCCCCTTCGGTAGGCTGAGCACGGCCTTACCCGCCTTGGGCTTCGCATACAGCTCCTCCAGCCGCACGATGAAGCCATAGCCGGCGTCGCTGGCGAGCAGGAATCGGCTATCGCCCGCGTCGCCCAGCACGGCAACGAACTGGGCCCCCTTCGGCGGATCCAGACGCCCGGTCAGGGGCTCACCCTGGCCGCGTGCGGACGGCAGGGTATGCGCCGGCACGGAATAGCTGCGGCCGGCCGAGTCCAGAAATACCGCAATCTGGTTGCTGCGCAGTCGAGCCGCGGTGAGGAAGCGATCGCCGGAGCGATAGCTCAGGCCGCTCGGGTCGATGTCGTAGCCCTTGGCGGCCCGAACCCAGCCCTTCTCCGACAGCACCACGGTGACGGGCTCGGCGGGAGCGACCTCGGTCTCGTCCAGTGCCAGGGCCGCGTCGCGCGCCACCAGGGGCGAGCGACGCGGGTCGCCGTGCTTTTCCGTATCGGCGGTGATCTCTTCGCGAATCAGACGCTTGAGCACCTTTTCGTCGCCCAGCGTGCGCTCCAGGCCATCCCGCTCGGCGGCGAGATCGGCCTGCTCGGCCCGGATCCGCACCTCCTCGAGGCGAGCCAGCTGCCGCAAACGGGTGTTCAGCACATACTCGGCCTGGACGTCGGTGAGGGCGAAGCGCGCCATCAACACCGGCTTGGGCTCGTCCTCGGTGCGGATAATGCGAATCACCTCGTCGATGTTGAGGAAGGCGATCAACAGGCCTTCCAACAGATGCAGGCGTTCCAGCACCTTGTCGAGCCGGTACTGCAAACGGCGGCGAACCGTCTCGGTGCGGTAGCTGAGCCACTCGAGCAGGATCTCGCGCAGGTCCATGACCCGCGGCCTGCCGTTCAGCCCGATCAGGTTCATATTGACCCGATAGCTGCGCTCCAGGTCGGTGGTGGCGAACAGGTGAGACATCAGCCGCTCGGTGTCGACCCGATTGGAGCGCGGAACGATGACCAGTCGGGTCGGAAACTCGTGATCGGATTCGTCCCGGAAGTCCTCGATCATCGGCAGCTTCTTGGCATTGAACTGCTGCGCGATCTGCTCCAGCACGCGGCTGCCCGAGACCTGATAGGGCAGCGCCGTGATCACGATCTCGCCCTGCTCAACCGTGTAGCAGGCGCGCTGTCGTACGCTGCCGTTGCCGGTGCGGTACATCTTCAGCAGGTCTTCCGCCGGGGTGATGATCTCGCCCGCGGTCGGGAAGTCGGGGCCTGGAATCAGGGCAACCAGCTCCTCGATACTCATATTCGGGTGCTTGAGCAGCGCGATGCAGGCTTGGGCGACCTCGCGCAGGTTGTGCGACGGGATATCGGTGGCCATGCCGACGGCGATCCCGGTGGCGCCGTTGAGCAACAGATTCGGCAGGCGGGCCGGCAGCAAGCGCGGCTCCTGGAGCGTGCCGTCGAAATTCGGCTGCCAGTCCACGGTCCCCTGCTCCACCTCGGCGAGCAGCAGGTCCGCATAGGGCGTCAGGCGCGACTCGGTGTAGCGCATGGCGGCGAACGATTTGGGGTCGTCGGGGGAGCCCCAGTTGCCCTGGCCGTCGATCAGCGGGTAGCGATAGCTGAAGTTCTGCGCCATGAGGACCATCGCCTCATAGCACGCGGAGTCGCCGTGAGGATGGAATTTGCCCAGCACGTCGCCGACGGTGCGCGCCGACTTCTTGAATTTCGCCGCCGCGCTCAGGCCGAGCTCGGACATGGCGTAGAGGATGCGCCGTTGCACGGGTTTGAGCCCGTCGCCCACATGGGGTAACGCGCGATCCAAAATGACGTACATGGAGTAATCCAGATACGCCTTCTCGGTGAAGTCCTTGAGCGGCCGGCGCTCCAGTCCTTCTGCGTTGTAGATGATGGTTTCGGCCATGGCTGAACCTGCTGCACCGCCGCTTGCCGCGCCCCGCGCGCCGGGGTGCGCCGCAAGCG
>JBGSTR010000562.1:0-4721 GCA_041736365.1 Chromatiaceae bacterium
ATCGCCGCGCGGGCGCAAGTCCGCAACCGGCTGCCGGCCCTGCGCACCGGTCAGGAGTCGTTGATGCAAGGGCTGGATGCGGCCATCGCCGGAAGCCGCCTCGGGATTACCGGCAACTGGTTCTTCGGCGTTTCGATCGAGGACGCACTCACACGCAGCCGAAGCGAAAGCGATCGGCTCTTCGGGACCATGCAACCAAGGTAGCGGCCGGCGATGACTACATTGTCCATTCCAAACGCACCCACGGCCGCAACCAAGGGCCTCAACCGTTGGGTGATCGGTCTTGCGGTGCTCGGCATCGCCCTCCCCGCCGCCGGCGAGCAGATCGGCAGCGTCGACACCCGCATTAAGTGGACCGGACCCAACGACAAGATCGTGGTCGAGGTGTTCGACGACGAGGACGTGCCCGGCGTCGCCTGCTACCTCAGCCGCGCCAAGACCGGCGGGATGTCCGGGGCGATCGGGGTGGCCGAGGATACCTCCGACGCGTCGATCGAATGCACTCAGGTAGGTCCCATCGACCTACCGAACGATATCCGCAACGGCAAACGCAACGGCGAGGAGGTGTTCAAGAAACGCACCTCCCTGTTGTTCAAGACCCTTCAGGTGGTCCGTTTCTACGACGCCGACCGCAATGCGCTTGTCTATCTGACCTACAGCGATCGAGTGCTCGAAGGCTCGCCGCAGAACAGTATCACCGTGGTCGCGATCCAACCCAGGGACCCGGCTGCAACGCCGTCCGCGCCGGCCGCCGAGGCGCCATCACCGGATGCCGCCGGCAACCGCTAACGCCAGTCGGATCAATCGGATCCAGAGCGGACACCAACAACCGCGAGCTCATCTTCGCCGGCATGACCACCGATCCCGCATCCGCGCGCACGGCTCTCTGGTGCAATGCGCGCATCCATCAGTGCACCCTGCCCGGCGCGGCACCCATCAACGAGCAGATCCTGACGGCCTTTGCGGCGCTGGAGCCGGCGGACTTCGATCGACTCAGTCACTATTTCGGCGGCCGCTACGAGAATCTCTATCTGGCACGCGAGCGCATGCCCGCAATCGAGCCGATGCTCGCGCACGCGCTCGAGTGCGCCGCGCATATCCTCGGTCGGCCGGCCGCCGGCCTGCGCTGCGGCTTCTGGTTCAACGCCATGGGCCCGGATCAGCACACCACCGAGCACACCCACGACGAGAACGACGAGCTGCTGTCCGCCGTCTACTACGTCGAGGTTCCGGAGCAATCCGGCGACCTCATCCTCTACGACGGCCCCCTGACCATTCGCCTCGAGCCCGAGCCAGGCACCCTGCTGTTCTTCCCACCCGACCTCCCGCATACGGTCGAGATCAACCGCAGCGGACGGGCGCGAATGTCGATCGGCATGAATTTCGGCCCGGTACCGGAGGCCTGAAGGCACCTGCGCGTCCCGGCAGGCAACACCTAGCGCCACAGGATGAGAAGCTGCGAACCGCGCCGCGGCTAAGGCGCCGGCTCCACGACCATGCGCTCGACCTCGGCGAGACGCACTTCACGGCCGTCGAGGGTCGTGAACCGCCGCTCGCCGATTTCGCCGCGCCGGGCGCGATAGGAGACCACCCCGCCGGTGTTGGCGTTGACCACCTTGACGTTGACGAGGTCCCGATCGACGTCCCAGTTCCGCAATAGCAATAGCGCGCTGCCGGCCACCATCAGCGACAGCAGGACGTAAGCGGCGATTCGCATCGTCCCGCGCGGCACCAGCGGCGGACGTGGCTGAGCCACGCCCTGCGCCTCGCGGGCACGTTGCATACGCGCTCGAATGACCAGGTAGGCACCGAGAATGACGGCAGAGGTAAGGAGTAGTTTCCAAAACATCGCGGGCCATTATCCCCTAGTGCGCCAGATGCTTCCAGGTGCTTCTTGATCAATCGGTTAGCTTGCTTTCCAGGGAGTGCGATGCGATCGCCGTCGTCTCCCTGATGGTCTGGAATAGGTTCCAAGCGTTGGGGTCGTCGATCTGACTTGGAGCTTCCCAAAATTGCGGCAGCCGTGGGGTTCCGCCGAGCGGATCAAGGGAAAGAAATGCCGCTCGGGGAGATGGCGCGCCGAGCACGGGCGTCATATCCAGCCCCGAAAGATTCGCGGATCGCGCTGCCGTGCGCAGCCTGTGCGGATGACCTGCGGGACCGGCACCGTAGGGTTCGGGATCACGCGGTGCCCGACCGTACCCGGCATGACGTTATTCGGTATCCTGCTGGCCGCGAGGGGAGCCTTTCAGCTCGTCGACCCGATGCACGACACCGGACCGCGTTCCGTTCCTACGAGACCGACTCACCGGTCGAGTCTGGGCTGGTCGGGTTGCTGTACGGCAAATACCGCCAGCTGCAGATCGCCTGCCGATACCAATGGGCGGTGGAAAGACCCTTGGTGCAGTGAGTTAGGGAAACGCTGATTTAAAGCGTGTCCCGTCCGGGCTCGGGATGGCCCGGCATTTTCCAGCACCTGAAGGGACAAGAAAATGGAGCGATCCGGGAGTCGCGCCGCTCGGACCGCGAGCGGATCAAATGCCGGGACGGCATCTAATCAGCGTTTCCTTAGGCGAATCCTAGCATTTGCTCATAGAACAGAGAGTTGAACATGACTGATCTAGACCCCGTGACAATGACCATCCAACTGCTCGGCGGGCTCGCGCTTTTCCTGTACGGCATGGAGAAGATGACCGACGGGTTGAAGGCAGCCGCCGGCAAGCAGATGAACACACTGTTGGCCAAGCTGACGGGGCACCCCGCATTGGGCGCCATCACCGGAGCCGTCGTGACGGCGGTGATCCAGTCTTCCTCGGTGACAACGGTGCTCGTGGTGGGATTCGTGAGTGCCGGGCTCATGACCCTGGTGCAGTCGGTCGGGGTGATCTTCGGTGCCAATGTGGGCACTACGGTGACGGCCCAGATCGTGGCGTTCAACACCACCGCCCTTGCATTTCCGCTGATTACCATCGGGTTTGTCATGACCTTCGTTTCGAAGCGGGGGGTCGCACGCCACTATGGCGCCATGTTGATGGGGCTTGGTCTGATCTTCTATGGCATGGCGGCGATGGGCGCGGCCATGTCGCCCTTGCGCACGCACGAGGGCTTTGCCGAGCTCCTGCAATCCTTGAAGAACCCGGTCCTGGGGATGCTGGCCGGTGCGGTGTTTACGGCGCTGGTGCAATCGTCCTCGGCAACCATCGGTCTCGCGGTTGTGATGGCGACCCAGGGGCTGCTGTCCCTTCCGGCGGGTATCGCGATCCTGTTCGGGGCAAAGATCGGCACCGGGATCACGGCGGTGCTCGCCGCGATCGGCAAGCCACAGGATGCAAAGCGCGCGGCAGCCGTGCATGTCCTGTTCAATGTGTTGGGAGCCTTGATTTGGCTACCGTTCATCCCTCAGCTCGCGGGGCTCGCCGAGATGGTATCGCCGGTGGCCGCGCATCTGCAGGGAGTGGAGCGGCTCGCCGAGGAGGTGCCGCGCCAGATCGCCAACGCCGCAACCATCTGGGCCACTTCCAACACACTGATTTTCCTGCCGTTCGCCGCATTGTTTGCGAAGATGGCCATCAAGATCATCCCGGACCGGGCGGTTGAGGAGACGACCATCATCCGCCCCAGGTATCTCGACGACGAATTGATCCAGGTGCCATCAATGGCCTTGGAGCGTGCGCGGATGGAGCTCGGGCACATGAGTGAGCTGACCGAAGCGATGCTGGCGAAGGTCAAGTCGGCATTTGCAGCCAGGGATCTCAGCGAGTTGTCGCGACAGTATGACCAGGTCGTGGTGCTGCGAGAAGCGGTGCTCGCTTATCTACAGCACCTCGGGCGTGCCGAGCTGAGCGACGCCGAAGCCGACGAGCACGCACGGCTGGTTGCCGCCACCGGCGACATCGAGAACATGGCTGCGGCGATCAGCCGCGAGCTGGCGCCGCTGGCCAAGACGCTAAAGGAAACGGGTGTCACCGCTTCGGAAGACACCGCGGAGCTGCTGCAACGTCTGTTTCAGACGATACAGGAGTCGGCGCATTCCGCCCTGCGCGCACTGGTGGACGGTGACGAGCGGGCGGCGCAGACCGTTGTCGCGAATCGCGATGCGGTCCTGGAGCTCACGTCCGAGCTGCAGAGGCAACAGGCCGCCCGGCTCGCCCGGGACGACCCCGACCGCCTGCTCAAGCACCGCGTGCAGCTCGAGATACTCGACAAGCTGCGGCGCGTTTACAGCGTGGCCGAGCACATGGCGATCTCGGTACTGCCACGGAGCGTTCTCGCCGGGGAGCTGCCTGTATAGTCTTCCGACGACCTGACCCCGTGCCGATCGGCTCCGGCACGCGTCCGTGCAACGCGCAACCCGGCCGCAGCCGATCAGCAACTTCAGATCGTAGGGATTCCTTCCAAGGCGGTCGGCCATCGCGCCGGTGTTGGCGGGCTCGAACCCGCCCTAGCTGCCGAACCCGGCGCCCGCCGGGTTCGTTGCGAACACCAATCCCGCGGCACCGAACCGGGCCGGGACTGAATCCTCAGCACCGATTTCCGTTGTTACCCCGGGCTGGAAGCGCATCGCCGATGACCAAGGTCAGCGTCGCCCGGCACGATCCACCGGTCCCCCTCTGTTGCCGGGTTCGACGCCGACCCCGGGAGCCCCTAAGCCCACCCCGGGAACAACACCCACTCCCGGCGCACCAACGCCAGGCCGAACGCCGACCCCGGGCACTCCGACA
>JBGSTR010000577.1:0-11983 GCA_041736365.1 Chromatiaceae bacterium
AGCCGCCACTGATTAAGGCTGGGCTTGCTCATCTGTGGTTTGTCACCCTGCACCCATTCGACGATGGCAATGGCCGTATCGCGCGTGCCATCGGTGATTTATTGCTGGCGCGCGCCGATGGCAGCCCGCAGCGCTTTTATAGCCTGTCGGCGCAAATCCAGCGCGAGCGCACGGCCTACTACGACATTCTGGAGCGCACGCAAAAGCAGTCGATGGATGTCACCGAATGGCTGGCCTGGTTTCTTGATACCCTGCACCGCGCTGTCGATCAGGCACAGCACACGCTGGATGCCGTGTTGAGCAAAGCGCGCTTTTGGCAGCGTTGGGCTTTGATCCCGCTGAACGCGCGGCAAGTGAAACTACTCAACCGGCTGCTCGACGGCTTCGAAGGCAAGCTCACCAGCAGCAAGTGGGCGGCCATCGCCAAGTGCTCGGCGGACACCGCGCTGCGCGACATCAACGACCTGCTGGCGCGCGGCGTGCTGCGGAAATCAGGCGCCGGCGGACGCAGCACCAGCTACGAGATGAACGACGCATAGACGCTGAGCTGATCCGCAAAATTGCTCCGACGATGCCGCGCAGGCGACCGGCTATATTGGTTCTTCCTCAAGACGGCTCAGGTGATCTCTGGTCGTTCAAACGTGGGCCGACGGCCTGGAATCCGACGAACCGCTCCCACTCCCGCGCTGATAGCTGACGTGAAGCGGCGCCGCGCTGTTCGCCTCGCGAGCCAGCCCGTGGGGTATATTTAGCGCCCTTGCCCGCGATAGAACACGGGCAGGTGAAGCCGGACGAAAGGCGAATCGGGCACGGCTTCGCGTCGCTTGTGTGGTGCGCACCTACCGGCTAGACGCCGTTGCTCCGCGCTCGGCTCTTTAGTGGGGTAAGGAATTCGAATGACCAATACCAATAAGAATCAGACTCCAGAGCAAAGGGCGCGCGACGAGATCGATCGGCAGCTCAACGCGGCCGGCTGGTTGGTTCAAGACAAAAAGGCGATCGCCTTTAATGCAGGGCTCGGGATCGCGGTGCGCGAGTATCCCACCGATGTCGGTCCGGCGGACTACGCACTCTTTGTCGAACGGCACGCCGTGGGCGTCATCGAGGCCAAGCCCGCGGATTGGGGCCACAAGATCACTGGAGTGGAGCAGCAGTCGGACGGCTACGCCGCGGCCAAGCTCAAGTGGGTAAACAACCAGGCCGCGCTGCCGTTCGTCTACCAGAGCACCGGCGTCATCACCCGATTCACCGATGGGCGCGACCCCAGCCCCCGTTCCCGCGACGTCTTCACCTTTCACCGTCCCGAAACGCTTGCCGAGTGGCGGACCAAGCCTGACTCGCTGCCTGGTCGTCTGCGAGCGCTACCGGTCCTGAATCGCGATGGGCTACGCGCTTGCCAGATCAGCGCCATCGAGAACCTGGAGACATCCTTCAAGTCGAACCACCCGCGCGCCCTGGTTCAGATGGCCACCGGCGCCGGCAAGACCTTCGCCGCGATTACGTCCATCTACCGGCTACTCAAACACGCCGACGCCAAGCGCGTTCTGTTCCTGGTGGATACCAAGAACCTGGGCGAGCAGGCGGAGCAGGAGCTCATGGCCTATGTGCCGAACGACGACAACCGCAAGTTCACCGAGCTGTACAACGTCCAGCGGCTCAAGTCGTCCTTCGTGGCCGCGGGCAGCCAAGTCTGCATCAGTACCATCCAGCGCATGTACTCCCTACTCAAGGACCAACCGCTGGACGAGGCGGCCGAAGAGTCCAATCCGGCCGAGCAAATGGTCAGGCCCAGGCAGCCGCTGCCCGTGGTCTACAACCCGAAGATCCCGCCGGAGTTCTTCGATTTCATCATCATCGACGAGTGCCACCGCTCCATCTACAACCTATGGCGGCAGGTGCTCGAATACTTCGACGCCTCTCTGGTCGGCCTCACCGCCACGCCGGACGCTCGCACCTACGGGTTCTTTCACAAAAATGTGGTGAGCGAGTACAGCCATGACCAGGCCGTGGCCGACGGGGTGAACGTCGGCAACGAAATCTATGAAATAGAGACCGAGCGCACCAAACAAGGTGGCACCCTACAGATCAACCAACAGGTGGAACGACGCGAGCGGCTGACGCGCAGGAGTCGCTGGGAGCGCCAAGACGCGGAAGAGGCCTACACGCCCCAACAGCTCGACCGCGACGTGGTGAACATCGACCAAATCCGCACCATAATCCGGACCTATCGCGACAAGCTCCCGGAGATCTTCCCTGGGCGCGCGGAGGTTCCCAAGACGCTGATCTTCGCCAAGACCGACAGCCACGCCGACGACATTATCCAGATCGTTCGCGAGGAGTTCGGCGAGGGCAACCAGTTCTGCAAGAAGGTGACCTATCGTGCGGCCGACGACCGCAAGGACGCCGAGGGCCGAGTGATCGCGGAGGGTGAAGACCCCAAAGCGGTCCTCGCGCAGCTCCGCAACGACTACTACCCCCGCATTGCCGTTACGGTGGACATGATCGCCACCGGCACCGACGTAAAGCCGCTGGAGTGCCTGCTCTTCATGCGCGACGTCCGCAGCCGCAACTATTTCGAGCAGATGAAGGGGCGGGGCACCCGCACCCTGGACGCGGACAGCCTGAAGAAGGTCACGCCCTCGGCGAAGAGCGCCAAGACCCATTATGTGATCGTCGATGCCGTCGGCGTCACCAAGTCCCTCAAGACCGCCAGCCAGCCCCTGATCACCAAGCCCTCCGTACCCCTCAAGGACCTGGCGACCGGCGTCATGATGGGGGTGAGCGACGAGGACACCGTCAGCTCCCTGGCAGGCAGGCTCGCCCGGCTCAACAAGCAGCTCGACGACAACGAGCAGGCGCGTATCAAAGAGGCTGCCGACGGCAAGTCCCTCGCCGAGATTGTCGGCGCCCTGGTCCGAGCCCTCGATCCCGACCGTATCGAGGAGAAGGCCCGCGAGCTTGCCGGTGGCGTCGGGCCGGGCGACATCCAGCGCGATCAGGCACGGGACCAACTGGTCGGCGAAGCCGCTCAGGTCTTCACCGGCACCCTGATCGACCTGATCGACAGCATCCGCCGAGACAAGGAGCAGACCATCGATCACGACAACCTGGACAAGGTGCTGCGCGCCGAGTGGGCAGGCGACGCCGCCGAGAACGCCCAGGCCATGGCCGCCGACTTCGAGCAATACCTCAGAGAGCACCAGGACGAGATCGAGGCCCTGAGCATCTACTTCACCCAGCCCGCGCGCCGCTCCGAGATCACCTTAGCCATGATCCAGGCACTGCTCACCCGTCTGAGACAGGACCGGCCCAAGCTCGCCCCCCTGCGCGTCTGGCAAGCCTACGCCCACCTGGACGAGGTCAAGGGCAAGGACCCGGTGAGCGAACTGACCGCCCTGGTGGCCCTGATCCGGCGCGTCTGCGGTCTCGACCAAACCCTGACCCCCTACGCCGAGACCGTGCAGAGGAACTTCAAGAACTGGATCTTCCAGCGCCACAGCGGCGCCGGCGACAAGTTTGATGACGAGCAGATGGCCTGGCTGCGCATGATCCGCGACCATGTCATCAACTCGTTTCAGGTCGAACGCGATTCATTTGAGATGACGCCGTTCGACGCTAAAGGTGGGCTTGGGCAGATGTATCAGTTGTTTGGGGAAGGGATGGATGGCGTGATTGAGGAATTGAATCGGGAGTTGGCGGCTTGATGGTGGATGATCGAAGAAAAGGGGGGAATGACTCTAGGTTTCCCGCGACGTGGGTGGAAAGCACTATTGGCGACGTTTACAGCCTTTTTTACGGGAAGGG
The DNA here is from genome assembly GCA_041736365.1 of Chromatiaceae bacterium. GTDB lineage: Bacteria > Pseudomonadota > Gammaproteobacteria > Chromatiales > Chromatiaceae > JBGSTR01. The sequence continues at coordinate 3,805 of JBGSTR010000577.1, forward strand.
GTTAACAAGATCCGCAAGGAATGCGAATGGACGTTATCCCGTGTATGGATCGAGCGGCATTGTTGGTTATCACGATGACTATTTGGTAGAAGGCCCAGCAATTGTTATCGGAAGGAAGGGGGCCGCGGGTTCTGTCTTGTTTTCGCAAGAGTCCTGTTGGCCCATCGATACAACTTATTATCTCCGCAGTAGTCAGCACATTGAACTCAAGTTCTCTTATTATTTTCTACTAAGTCAGCGTCTTTGTCGGCTCGAAAAGTCTACAGCGATTCCGGGGCTTGGCCGTGATGACGCTTACTCGGTATCAATTCGGATTCCACCTTTAAATGAACAACGCTGCATTGTAGCCAAGATCGAAGAACTGTTCTCCGAGTTGGACAAAGGCGTCGAAAGCCTCAGGACCGCACGGGAGCAACTGAAAGTCTACCGCCAAGCCGTACTCAAGCACGCCTTCGAGGGCAAGCTTACCGCCCAGTGGCGCGAAGAGAACGCCGCTAAACTGGAAAGCCCAGAGCAACGTCTCGCCCGCATCCAACAAGATCGCGAAGCCCGCTACCAGCGCCAGATCGCCGAGTGGGAAGCTGCGGTTGCGACGTGGGAGACGAAGGGGAAGGAGGGCAAGAAGCCTAGGAGCCCGAAAGCTATGAAACCATTATCTCCCATTGCTGTGAAAGAACTTTCAGGTTTGCCAGTTTTGCCCTCGGGATGGATCTACATGCGTGCAGAGGATATCGCTGGATTTATCACTAAAGGAACAACTCCAAGAAAAGATTTGTTGTATTCCGGTTCGGGCGCCATTCCATTTGTCAAGGTTTACAATCTGACGAAAACAGGGTTTCTCGATTTTTCTGTTGATCCGACATTCGTTAGTCTAGAAACCCATAATGGCTTCTTGGCGAGATCTAAAGTTTATCCCGGCGACGTGTTGATGAATATCGTAGGCCCTCCACTAGGGAAGGTTTCCATAGTCCCCGATTCATATCCGGAGTGGAATATTAATCAGGCGATCGCTATTTATAGAAGTAGCGTTGTTTCGAGCCAATTCATGGCTGCGTATTTGTCTAGCGAAAGTGCAGTTCGGGCAATGATTAAGAAATCGAAGGCCACCGCCGGGCAATTTAATCTTACCTTGGAGGTATGTAGAGATGTACTCATTCCCGTCGCCAGCGAAGCGGAGCAAAGAGAAGTTGAATCCTTAATTGCATCGAAAATGTCCGAAATCGATCATGTCGACCAAACGATAACTGCTTCTCTTGAGCGCGCCGACGCACTCCGACAATCCATCCTGAAGAAAGCATTCTCCGGCCAACTCGTCCCACAAGACCTAAACGACGAACCCGCTTCGACCCTTCTCGAACGGATCAAGGCCGGAAAGGCGGGGCAGGCCAAGCCGGGAAAGGTCAAGGGCAGACGCCAGCTCATTGGTGAGGGGGAGGAGCGCGCATGACCCTTCCCGCACAGCCGAAGCTCTACCATATTGCCCATGTGGACCGGCTGCCTTCGATCATTGGGGCGGGGTACCTATGGTGCGATGCCGAGATCGTCCGACGCGCGCCGCCGGGCACCACCATCGGCGGGACGCGCATCAAGGAGCGACGGCTCACCGAGCTGAGGCTGGCCAGTCATCCGGCACTGCATGTCGGGGACTGCGTGCCGTTCTATTTCTGCGCACCCTCGATCATGCTCTACCTGATCTATCAGGCGAATCACGCCGAGCTGATCTATCGCGGCGGTCAAGGTTCAATCGTGCACCTACAAGCCGATCTCCACGCCTGCGTGGCCTGGGCCGAAGCGCATGGGCAGCGCTGGGCCTTCACCCTGTCGAATGCGGGCTCGCGTTATTTCGAGGACCGCTGCAACCTGGCGCAATTGCAGGAAATCGACTGGCAGGCAGTCCAAGCCATGCAATGGCAGTCCTGCAAGGAAGGCAAGCAGGCCGAGTTTCTGCTGGAGCGGCGCGTCCCCTGGCATCTCATTGAGCGCATCGGCGTGCAATCGCTCGCCGTTTCTCGCCAGGTTGCCGACGCGTTCCCCCCTGACGGGCATCGACCCATTGTCGAAGTCCGAACAGATTGGTACTACTGAGACGGAGCTGCCCAAGATGATCGAGTACAAGCACGGAGATATTCTGCGCGAGGATGCCGAGGCCCTGATCAATACCGTCAATTGTGTCGGCGCGATGGGACGCGGGATCGCGCTTCAGGTCAAGAAGGCCTTTCCGGAGAATTTCAAGGCATATGCCGTGGCGTGCAAAAATGCCGAGGTGCAGCCGGGTCGGATGTTCGTGTTCGAGACCGGGCAACTGGCCAACCCGCGCTATATCATCAATTTCCCCACCAAGCGGCACTGGCGCGGGGCGAGCCGGATCGAGGATATCGACGCGGGCCTCCCTGCGCTGGTTGAGACCATCCGTCAACACGATATCCGCTCCATCGCCATTCCTCCCCTGGGCAGTGGGCTTGGCGGACTCGACTGGTCAGATGTTCGCCCGCGCATCGAGGCGGCACTGCAACCCCTCACGGATGTGCGCGTGATGATCTACGCACCGAAAGGCGCGCCTCCCGCCGAGACGATGGTCCGAAACCGCAAGGTGCCGAAGATGACCGCCGGGCGCGCCACGCTGGTGGAGCTGATGAGTCGCTATCTCGGTGGACTGCTCGATCCCTCCGTCACCCTGCTGGAAGTCCATAAGCTGATGTATTTCATGCAGGAGGCCGGCGAGCCACTGCGGCTCAATTATGTGAAGGACGCCTACGGCCCCTATGCCGAAAACCTGCGTCATGTATTGAATGCCATCGAGGGACATCTGGTTTCCGGCTATGCCGACGGTGGGGACGCGCCGGACAAGCAGCTCCAGTTGGTCCCGGGCGCGGTCGAGGACGCCGCCCGATTCCTGCGACAATATCCGGAAACCTGTACCCGCTTCGACAGAGTCTCGGCGCTGATCGATGGCTTCGAAAGCCCGTCGGGTTTGGAGCTGCTGTCCTCGGTGCACTGGATCATGAAGCAGGAGTCCGGTACCTCCCCGGATGAAGTGATCGACCGGCTCTACCATTGGAGCGAGCGCAAGCGCCGCTTCACGCCGCGCCAGATCGGGATCGTCGCGGACGTGTTGGCGGGGCAGGGATGGGGCGGTAGTGGAACATGACTACCGCGTCGATTGTCTCCAAGGTCTGGAGCTTCTGCACGACGCTCCGCGACGACGGTGTGGGCTATGGCGACTACCTGGAGCAGCTAACCTATCTGATCTTTTTGAAGATGGCGGACGAGTATGCCAATCCGCCCTATTCCCGGGATGTGGGCATTCCGCAGCACTACGATTGGCTGAGTCTGAAGTTGAAGAGAGGGGCGGAGCTTGAGGGTCATTACATCGACCTGCTGCGCAGACTCGGCACGCGGCCGGGGATGCTCGGCAAGATCTTTACCAAGGCCCAGAACAAGATCCAGGACCCGGCCAAGCTCTATCGCCTGATCGACATGGTGGACAGCACCCAATGGTTGATGATGGGCGCCGATGTGAAGGGCGACATCTACGAGGGACTGCTGGAGAAGAATGCGGAGGATACCAAGTCCGGCGCCGGACAATACTTCACGCCTCGCGCCCTGATCCGGGCGATGGTGGAATGCGTGCGTCCGGAGCCGGGCAAGACGATCGCCGACCCCGCGTGCGGTACCGGGGGGTTCTTCCTGGCCGCTTACGACTTCATCGCCAGGCCCGACAACTACCAACTGGACAAGGGGCAGAAGGCGTTCCTGAAGCACACGACCTTCCACGGCAACGAGATCGTCGCCAACACCCGCCGCTTGTGCCTGATGAACATGGTCCTGCACAACATCGGCGACATCGACGGCGAGGGGAGCGTGTCGCCCCAGGACGCGCTAATCGCGCCGTGCAGCACGAACTACGACTATGTGCTGGCGAACCCACCTTTCGGCAAGAAAAGCTCCATGAGCTTCACCAATGACGACGGCGATCAGGAGACCGACGACCTGACCTACAACCGCCAAGATTTCTGGGCCACCACATCCAACAAGCAGCTCAACTTCGTGCAGCATATCCGCACCTTGCTGAAGACCACTGGCCGCGCCGCCGTGGTGGTGCCCGACAACGTGCTGTTCGAGGGTGGCGCCGGCGAGACCATCCGCCGCAAGCTGCTGGAGACCACCGATCTGCACACCATCCTGCGTCTGCCTACGGGCATCTTCTATGCGCAGGGCGTCAAGGCAAACGTGATCTTCTTCGACAACCGCGTGGCGAGTCCCAATCCCTGGACCCGCGAGGTGTGGTACTACGACTACCGCACGAACATCCACCACACCCTAAAGAAGAAGCCTCTGCGGTTTTCGGACCTGGAGGAATTCGTTGATTGCTACAAACCACAAGACCGCCATCGGCGCGAGGCCACCTGGAACCCGGAGACCAATCCGGAGGGCCGCTGGCGAAGCTTCAGCTACCAGGAGCTGGTGTCGCGCGACAAGACCAGCCTGGATGTCTTCTGGCTCAAGGACAAGAGCCTCACCGACCTGGACAACCTCCCGCAGCCGGACGAGCTGGCCGAGGAGATCATCCAGAACCTCGAAGCTGGCCTGAACAGCTTCCGCGAGGTATTAGCCGGTTTGGGGAAGGGTGCGTGAGGTGCCCGGAACGATCGCGGTTGGGGAGAATTGGATAATTGGACTCAAATGGGCTATGGCGACGTGCCGTGCGGTCAAGTTGATCTGCGACGCCTCATCACCGAGATAGCAGCTCAACATACGCTTGGTAGCTGTAGCTCCGGTTCTTTTTCTGCCCGGTCATCTCCGTCACGATGCCCAGCTCTTCCAGTGTCTTCACGGCGGCAGTGGCGGTGGGGAAACTGGTGTCCAGCCGCTTTCGCACCCGCTCGATGGTGAAACGGGGCATCATGGGCAGCATTTCGAATAACCGGTAGCTGGCTGGGCCCGGCTTGGAGGATTGCAGCAGACGCCTACGGTCCGCCGCGATTAGGCTTGCCACCTCGATAATGTTTTTCTCCGCATCGCTCGCGGCGGTCGCCACGCCTTCCAGAAAGAAGAACAACCACGATTCCCAGTCCCCTTCGGTACGGATAATGGAGAGCCGACGGTAATACTCGGATTGGTGCTGCTTCAAGTAACCGCTGATATACATCAACGGCTCGCAAAGCAGTCCCCAATGCTCCAGCAGGGCGGCGATCAGAAGCCGTCCAATGCGGCCATTGCCGTCGAGGAAGGGGTGGATGGTCTCAAACTGCGCGTGGATCAGCGCTACTTTGATCAGCGGTGGCAATTCCGCAGCAGTGTCGTGCATGAATCGCTCCAAGTCCGCAAGCAATTCGCCGACGCGCTCGGGTGGTGGCGGCACAAAAACGGCATTGCCGGGGCGTGTCCCGCCAATCCAATTTTGGGAGCGACGCAGCTCGCCCGGTTGCTTGCCGGCACCGCGTGCACCATCCAGCAGCAGCCGATGGGCCTCGCGTAGCAGCCGAACGCTGATGGGCAGGCCCTTCGCGTCGCGCAGTTGCTCCTGAACCCAGCGGAACGCTCGGAGGTAATTGGTTACCTCCTCGACGTCTTCCGTGTTGCTGACCTTGAAGCCCGCCTCGTCATCGAACAAGTCGGTCAGCGTAGCCCGGGTGCCTTCAATTTGGGACGTTAGCAAGGCTTCCTTGCGGATGGCGCTGTAAAGCAGCCAGTCCACCGACGGAACCAATCCGGACACACCGGCCAAGCGCGCCAGTGCCAGCTCCGCCTGCCGGTTGAGATCGGCGAAGACGTCCGGCGACAGCGCGGGCTCGACAGGCGGCAGAGGGCGAGGCACGAACGCGCGCACCGACTCGTCTAGATTTGTCGAAACCACGTAGGTGCCGGTGGTGCGGGGCATTGAAAGCGCTCTTCGATTGTTCGCCACAATACTAAAGAGATCTTTAATTCACGTCGACACAATTATAGAAATCTTTCATGTGATGAGCGCGATCGCCGTTTCCGGCGGGTTACAAAATCAGTCTGAGCTGCCCGCGTTGATTTCACATGATGGCAGTGCTAGCGTCTGCCAGCACATCGAAACATGGGAATTTCCAGCCTCTGGAGGCATTCGTGGCCAGCTTGAGTGTCAGAAAGCTCGACGAAGACACGCTGTCGCGGTTGCGCGTTCGCGCCGCCAAGCACGGCGTTTCGATGGAGGAAGAAGCGCGGCGCATCCTCAAGGAGGCGGTCGGCGCACCGGATCGGCTGGGCGATTTGGCACTTCGCATCTTCGGTCCAAGGCACGGCGTCGATCTGGAACTACCCGAGAGGACGGCGCATGAGCCTCTGGATTTGAGCGAATGATTCTGCTGGATACCAATGTAGTCTCGGAGGTAATGAAGGCATCCCCATCGGAGAACGTAATCGCATGGTTAAACGAGCAGGAATCCAGCAAGCTTTTCATCTCTGCGATCACCATAGGCGAAATTGTTTATGGATTGCGCATCCTGCCCGAGGGGAAACGACGATCAGGGCTCTGCGAAAAACTTGAACAGTTCATCGCGCTGGCGTTCGACCAGCGAGCGCTCGCCTACGATGAATCCGCGGCGCGCGCCTACGGTGAGCTGATGGGGCATCGCAGAGCACTCGGACGGCCGATGAGCGTGCCGGATGGTCAGATCGCCGCAATCGCCCGATCGAATCATCTGGCCGTAGCAACCCGTAACGTTCTCGACTTCGAAAACTGCGGTGTCGACGTAATCGATCCATTCGCTGTTTGATGCTGATGCTGATGCTGATGCTGATGCGTAAGGGATCGATAAAACCTACCGTCGCCGCCGCGTGCTCGGTCTCCTCAACATCGCTGGGCGTCAGCTCGACCTCGGTGGCTCACCCTTTCAACGACGCCAGATCGATGACGAAGCGGTACTTGACGTCGCTCTTCAGCATCCGTTCGTAGGCCGCGTTGATGTCTTGCATCTTGATGACCTCGACGTCGGAGGTGATGCCGTGCTCGCCGCAGAAATCGAGCAGCTCCTGCGTCTCCGGGATGCCGCCGATCACCGACCCGGCCACCGATTTGCGCCCCAGGATCAGGGGCACGGTGCCGAGCATGGGCTCCAGGCCGCCCAGATATCCGACCAGGACCAGGGTGCCGTCGAGCGTCAGCGTCGGCAGATAAGGATTAAGGTCGTGAACGTAGGGGACGGTGTCGACGATCAGGTCGAAGCTTCCCTTCGCGGTCTCCATCTGGGCCTCGTCGGTGGACAGCACGATGCGATCGGCGCCCAGGCGGCGGGCATCCGATTCCTTGCCCGGGGAACGGGTAAAGAGCGTCACTTCGGCGCCCAGCGCCTTGGCCAGCTTGAGTCCCATGTGCCCGAGCCCACCGAGTCCCACGATCGCCACCCGCTTGCCCGGACCGGTCTGCCAATGACGCAGCGGCGACCACATGGTGATCCCCGCGCACAGCAGCGGCGCCGCGCCGGCCGGGTCGACCCCCTCGTGAAGCTTCAGCACGAACCTCTCGGAGGCGACGATGCGCTCGGAGTAGCCGCCATAGGTGGGGCGGTTGTCGTGGAGGTCGAGTGAGCCATAGGTCAGGACGTGTCCCTGCTCGCAATACTGCTCCAGCCCGTGCTCGCAGGGTGCGCATTGCCGGCAGGAGTCGACCATGCAGCCGATGCCGACTGCATCCCCGGGCTTGAAGCGCGTGACGTCGCTGCCCACGCCGACCACCCGGCCGATGATCTCGTGACCGGGGACCAGGGGATAGAAGCTCCAGCCCCAGTCGTTGCGGGCCATGTGCAGATCCGAGTGACAGACCCCGCAGTAGAGGATCTCAACCGTCACGTCATCGGGACGCGGGTCGCGGCGCTCGAAACGGTACGGCGCCAGGTCGTCGGTGGCGGATTGGACGGCATAGCCGAGCACGTTCACGGTCATGGTCTGTTCCTCGTGGCGAAGGTGTGGAAGCGAGAGGCCGGAGCGCTGACTCGAAACTGGCCATTGGCATTGTAAGGACCGAGCCTGTCCCGGCACTGGGACGATAGAATAGCCGGTGAGCTTCTCCGCATACATTTGTCCAACGACCGCCGTCTAGTCCGCCGATGCCGCCGAAACTGCACGAACAGTACCCCTTGCGCGAACTGAACACCTTCGGCGTCGAGGCGCGGGCGCGCTGGTTTTGCCGCGTGCGCGGCGCCGAGGATCTCGC